>JALNVI010000014.1 GCA_023231425.1 Desulforhopalus sp.
AAAAAAAAGAATAGAATTCCTGCGCAACAATGGAGTGCAACTCCCTGTTACGAAAGCAGGAAAGAGAAAGCTCTATGTAAACAGCTGTGAGAAGAGAAAAGAAAACCAGAAGAGACAGAAGCGGCCAGCAGAAGCTGACACCACGGGTCAGGCGAGGTTTGAAAAGAGATTACTCATTTTCTTTGAGGGAGATTTCAGGCCCTTGACGGGTCCGAAAAAACACAGAACAAGAGAGTGCCTTGTACAATAAAAAAACTGCCGTTTCAATAAATTCCTTCATTTAATAGTTCCGGGTTCAAGGCGATATGAGCTTTTTCCCTGGCACATCGTGGCAAATGGCAAAACAATCCTGTATCCTGCATTTTAAATAAAAGAACTTAAGATCGCTGATACTGCGGATGTCCTTTTGTTAACACAACAAAGGGCATCAAGAGTTGCAATTATTTAATTAATTGCTACAATAGCTCCCTCAGGTATTACTCGCAGCACAAGGGGACCTTGAAACGGCTTGTATTTTTGTTCATATTCGAGGCACCGGGGAAAATTTTCCGGAGGTATCTGACTGATATCGGAGTATAGCGCTTACCTCGACGTCTCGTTCCTCGCTTTGTCGGAGGATAAATTTTTGACTGTAACGAAGAAGATGGGCGAAAGACTGATTATTCAAGGTACCCATAAGAGAAAAACTTTAAATTCCAGCCTATGGAGATAACACCATGAACGATGTCCGGGAAATTTTACAGAAAGCACAAAGCGGAATGGCCAATCTGGCCAAAGAACAGGGGGACGCAATCCGCGCCTTTGGTGGTTTTGACAGTGCAGTCTGTGCAAAAGGCGCAGTTGACGCCAAAACGAAAGAGTTGATATGTGTTGCTGTTGCTGCCTATGCACGCTGTGAATACTGTATTGTCATCCATGTGTACCAGGCATATCAGGCAGGTGCCACCCGAGATGAAATCCTCGAAGCGGCACTGGTTGCGACCGCTTTAGGTGGCGGACCGACCATGGTTTATACTGCAACCCTGCTGCAGGATGCAGTGAATGAATTTGAGCAGGATTTTAAGAAATGATTTTTGAAGTTTGAGAGCTTGTGACAACGTCTCGCCTGAACACAGGCGGGACGTTGCTATTTATACCCTGCAAACCTTTTCAACGAGAGAAGTTTTACCTCCTCACTCCACCACACTCAATTTTCCATCCTCCATTCGCCACACCCGCGAAGCCACCCGTTTAATCTGTGCCTCATGGTGAGAAACCAGTATCACTGTGCGATCTTTGCCCAATTCCTCAATCAATGTCTCAATTTTACCAGCCGCTTCACTGTCCAGGGAAGAGGTGGGTTCGTCAAGCAGCAGAATCTCAGGATCTCCGGCGAGGGCACGGGCAATGCAGAGTCGCTGCTGCTGGCCACCAGAGAGGTGACGGGCGTCGGTATTCAATCGTCCTTTTACCTCATCGTAGAGATAGGCCATACGCAGTACTTCTTCCGTACGCTCTGCAATCCGTCCTCTCTTCCAGCCGCGCAACCGCAGGGGAAAGGCAATATTCCGCCGAATGCTCATCGGCAGCGGATCAGGGTTTTGAAACACCATCGCCACTTTCCTGCGCAGCATGGAGAGGTTCCAATGCCGATGAATATCGGCCAGTTTTCCATCGAGCACCATGCGGATTCTACCGCACACCTCACCACCCTCTTCCTCTTCAGAGAGGCGATTAAGCAGGGAGAGAAAAGTGGTCTTCCCCGAACCGGAAGGTCCGGTGACGGCACAGACGATATTCTCTTCCACCTCCATGGAGATATCATGCAGCAGCTCCCTGCCACCAAGGGAAAAGGAGAGCTGTTCCACCATTATTTTTGCAGCCATGAAGACCCCCGAAAACGAAACGAGACATAAGATTGCAGCAAAAACGCTGCGGCAAAAAACAGTCCACAGAGGAGCAGCAGCGTTACAGAGGCACCGAAGCCGTACTGCAATTCCGCAAGGTCTCTGTACTGTGACGACATGTAATAGATGTAAAACGGCAGCGCCTCGAACTGTTTAAACAGGGAGTGCATCCCCGGAGCCGAGGCCACCACACCGGTAAGCATAATCACGGCGGTATCCTCCGCCGCTCTGCCGGTGGCGAGAATCACCCCGCCGAGCAGATCTTTCGCGCGGAACGGGAGCAGGACGAAAAAGATATTCTGCACCTTTGTGGCTCCAAGTGCCGGTGCAGTACGGCGCAGTTCTGCGGGAATCCCCTGCAGGGCAGTCTCAGTGGTGCGCACCAGATAGGGCAGGACAAGGAAACCGAGAGCGAGCGCCGACCAGGCCATGCAGGGGCCGGGCGCACCGGGAAAAAGGTTGTGCAGCAGCACCATAAAGGAAAACCCGGCAAGTCCCACCACGATGGAGGGCAGGCCGGTGAGGACATCCACCAGCAGGTTGACAATGCGGTGGGCCCACGGTCCGGCAAACTCGGCAAGATAGATCCCGGTGAAGACACCCGGCAGGACAGCGCAGAGCACGGCAACCGTCACCACGCTGACGGTGCCGAGAAGCGCGGGATAGATACCGTCAAATACCGGAAGTCCGTGCAGCAGGGCATCCAGCGGAGGCGTATCCCCAAAGAAGAGAGAGACTGTGTCCAGCCCCCTCACCCGCAGAAGAAGAACGACAAAAAGAGAGAGAAAGGAGGCGGCAAACACCAGCAGCGCCAGCCAGGAAAATATAACCAGCAGAAGTTCGGTAAATCGTCTCACTACACCCTCCGCCGTTGAAACCTGTGGTCAACAGCACGCAGGATCAGCACCAGCATGAAGGTGAAGAGATAGAGCACGAAGCCGCAAAGATAAATAGACTGGAACTCAAGGCTGTGAAAATCCACCGCCATGACAAGGGCAATATGCGCAGTGAGGGTACGGGCACTCTCCAGCACTCCGCCGGGCATGTTGATACTGTTGCCCGCCAGCATGAGGCTGATAAAGGTATCACCCATCGCCCGCCCGAGCCCCATCACCACACCGGAAAGCAGCCCCGGAAGCGCCTCGGAGAGCTGCAGGTAAAGCAGCCTCTGTACCGGCGTGGCCCCAAGAGTCGCAGCAGCACGTCGGGCACGGGGATCAACACCATCAAGGGCATTGACAAAGAGTACAATCATGGTTGGAGAAATGAGCAGCCCGAGCACAAGGGAAGAGGTGAGGATGGAGAACCCGGAACCGCTGTGGAACTGGCTGCGGATGAAAGGAACCAGGTAGATCAGGGCGACAAAACCGTAGACCACCGTCGGAACTCCGGACATCAGCCGCACGCAACTGAGCAAAATGCGCCGCATCCTGCCCCGGGCAAAGATGACAGTAACAAAGGCCACACCGAGGCTGAGCGGCGTCCCCACGAGGAGTGCCCCGCCGGCAATAGCAGTGGAGCCGACAATCATCGGCAGTATTCCAAACTGGCTGCTGGTCGGATTCCAGCCGCCAGCCAGCAGCGCGAGGAGATGGCCGTGGCTGAAAAGCGGCCAGCCAGGAATCAGCATCATAAAAAAGACGGCAATGGTGCATATTCCAGTCACCATTGCCGCCGCGCGGATAAGTCGAGTCATCACTCAGCAGCTTATTTGACGCCGATGAAACCATTCTCTTCAACAATCTTCTGTCCTTCCGGGCTGAGCAGATAGTTGAGAAGAAGTGCGGAAAGTCCAGTGGCTTTCCCCCTGGTCGAACTGTAAAGCCCCCGGGCCACGGGGTAGCTGCCGTCCTGCACAGCCGGAATGGTCGGAACAACTCCATCAAGGGCGACCGGTGTCACCGTGCTGTCAATATGACCAACGGAGACATAGCCAATCCCGTAGGGGTCACCAGCAATGGCTGTTTTCATCGCGCCGTTGGAGACAACAACGTTGGCCCCGCCATTCACTGCACCCTTCTTCAGCGCCTTCTTGACGAAGACTTCGCGGGTACCGCTGGCGGAGTCACGGTCGTAGAGATCAATGGCGTGATCCTCCCCGCCAAGCTCTTTCCAGTTAGAGATTGCTCCGGCAAAAACCTGCTGCAGCTGCTTCGTGCTCAGGCTCTTTACAGAGTTTTTCGGGCTGACAACCACACCGACACCGTCCACAGCCCATTTAACCTGCACCAGATTATAATGGGAGATCTCCTCCTCAGTGGCCGAACGTCCAGCGTTGCCAATGTCCACAAGCCCTTCACCCACCTGACGGATTCCTACCCCGGAGCCCCCACCGGCAACGGTGACAATGACTTTAGGATTAAATCTCGCAATACGTTTGGCAACCTCTTTGATAACTGGAATGTGGGCAGTCCCTCCAGCAACCTTGACGATCCCCTCCTGCCCCTTGAATGCCTCCAGTGCGTTGTTGGCAAAGACTGCATTACTGCAGCCGAGCGCCGCAATGAAAGCAAAACAGAATACGATTTTTTTCATGTTGTCCTCTACGGAAAAGTTGAAGTGTGAAAAATAGCAGGAGTCTCCCAAAAACTCCCGCCCCACATTACATGTGTTCCTTCAAAAGGGACAAACGATTTTCCCGATACTTAAACGTCGAAATCATTGGAAGATCCTCTAACTGCTGCCAGCAAACAATCACAGAGAGTTCGTAGACCCGGGTACCCTGATGACACTGCCAGTCTTTCGCTCATCTGCTTTGTTACAGCAAAAAATTTATCCTCCGATAAAGCGAGGGACAAGACGTCGAGGTACGCGCCAGAAGCCTGTCGTATAATAAGTTTTTGTTTTTATATTGAGACGTTTTTAGAAAATAAAACAGACGCATATTACTGATATTACGAGTATTTATTATTTTAAAATAATGCCAATCTGGGGGAAAAGGTCTACATCCGACAGACTCCTGTACTCCAATATCAAAGTTATGCCTGCGGTAAATTCCCTTCTGCTCCTCGCAATATGAACGAGAGAGGAGGTTCTTCGAGGTGTCGGTAAACAATGCCCTGCAGGAAACAGTTTCTAAAATTATCGAAAAGAAGCCCTGCTTCGTCATCTTTTCAAATTTACGCCCTAAGTGCTGATTTGCCCCCCTGAAGTAAATTTTTCTCGACATTTACCTTGAGCGTCTTTCTCATAATCAGGTATTCTCTTCACCTGCAACACGGTATCATAATAGAATTTACGCCTTCCTCAGATGGAAAAAAGTGAAGGATAACAGAGGAAAGAGGCACAGCTCTCTTCTCCATTTCAAGAATAAAAGGCTACTGCCCATGCAAGAATTTATTGATTCCCCACGCAGGTCTAAGCAGAAGAGGACGCCTGAAACCAGACTGAAGGATTATAACGAGATCTACAATGCCTTCGACGTAGAGACCGCCACAACTCAGTCAAAGAGATGTGTGCAGTGCGGCGACCCGCAGTGCCTCTTCGCCTGTCCCCTGCATAACTACGTCCCGTTCTGGTTGCGCAACATCGCCGCTCACGACTGGGATCTGGCTTTTCAACTCTCCAATGAAACTAACCCCTTTCCGGAAATCACCGGCCGCATCTGCCCGCAGGATCGGCTCTGTGAAGGAGCCTGTATCCTCAAGGATGAATATGGCGCTGTCTCCATCGGAACCATAGAACAGTTTATCACCGAAGAGGGCTTCAAACACGGGGCAAAACTACCGGTTGCGGAGAAGATGACCGACAAAAGGGTTGCGGTGGTCGGCTCAGGCCCCACCGGGATCTCAGTTGCCACCTTCCTGCTGCGTGCCGGAATCCAGGTAGATATGTATGAAAAACAGGGCCACCCCGGTGGATTGCTTACCTTTGGTATTCCCAATTTCAAGCTGGAAAAAAAGGTTGTCTTCAACCGCTTTGAGCTGCTCAAAAAAGCGGGATTGAATCTTTTCCTTAATACCGAGCTGGGAAAAGATGTCCTCTATGAGAAACTGGAACAGGAGTACGATGCCATCTTTTTAGGCATTGGTGCAGAACAGTCCAGGGCTGCCCATATTCATGGAGAACTGGCAGAGAATTCTTTCAAGGCCATCGATTTTCTGCGCAACATGCAGCTGCAGATGTTCGCCGAATCGTTTGATACAACCTATGACGTTAAAGGAAAAGACGTCATCGTTATTGGTGGTGGAGATACCGCCATGGACTGCATCAGAACGTCCCTGCGGGAAAAAGCGGCCAGGGTCCGCTGCCTCTATCGACGGGACAGCGCCAATATGCCAGGCAGTAAGAAGGAGTTCCAAAACGCCATGGAAGAAGGCGCAGAATTTCTCTTTAACGCCTCCCCCAAAAAGCTGGTCGATAAGGAAAATAGAGCGACCGCCATTATTGCCGAAAAAACCGTTCTCACAGCAAAAGACGCCAGCGGAAGACAGAGCGTGAAAATTGTCGAAGGCAGCGACTTCACTCTTGATGCAGATGTTTTCATCTTTGCCCTTGGCTTTTCTCCAAAATCTCCGGAGTTTCTCCAGACATACGGCATTGAAACCGACGACAGGAACAGAATTGTCATCGACAAGAATTTTAGAACCACCAGAAAAAATGTATGGGCCGGTGGAGATATCAGCCGCGGAGCAGACCTTGTGGTCACCGCCGCTGCCGATGGGCGGGAGGCCGCCAAAGATATCATTGCGACCCTGCTGCCATAACATTTACATCACTAACCAGGAAAAAATATCATGGGAAAAAAAAGCGTCGTCTGTCCCTATTGCGGAACAGGCTGTGGAATAGAGCTTGAGATCAGAGATAATAAAATTATTTCTGCCGAAGGAAATGTAAACAACCCTGTCAACGAAGGTCATATCTGTTTGAAAGGGCGCTACGGGTGGGATTATGTGGGCGCAGAAGATCGCTTGAAAACACCCATGATTCGCAAAAAAGACGGCAAATTCAGCAGAGACGGCATACTTCAACCCGCGAGCTGGGATGAGGCGCTGGGGTTGATCGTCTCCAAGATGAAACAGGTAAAAAACGACTTCGGCGGCGATGCCATTGTCGGCAACTTCTCTGCCAGATCGACAGTTGAAGAGAACTATCTCGCCCAGAAATTCATGCGGGCCGTTCTCAAGACGAACAATGTCGATCACTGTGCGAGGATTTGACACTCTCCCACCGTAGCAGGTCTTGCTACAACACTTGGCAACGGAGCCGCAACAAACAGTTTTATTGAAATCGGAAAATACTCGAACTGCATTATGATGATCGGGTCCAATCCGGAAGGCTCACACCCCATCGCCTCAATGCATATCCACCGCGCCTTGAAACGCGGTGCGAAACTTATTGTCATTGATCCGGTGAAAACAGAGATGGCACAACGGGCAGACATACATATTCAGCTGCCGCCGGAATATAATATTCCGATATTGAACGCCCTTCTCTACACAATTATCGAAGAGGGACTGACTGATAAAGAATTTATTGACAACTTTACCACCGGCTTTGCATATCCCCGAGAGACAGTGCAAGAGTATTCACCGGAAAAAGTTGAGAAAATGACCGGCGTACCGGCGAAAGATCTGCGTGAAGCCGCACGGATATACGCCACCACAAAACCCGCCGCGATTACCCACGGCATGGGCATTACTCATTTCAACCATGGGACGGCCAACGTCTGCGCAATCTCCAACCTGATGCTTGCCACCGGCAACATTGGCGAACTCGGCAGCGGAGACTATCCGCTGAGAGGACAGCAAAACGTGCAGGGTTCCACGGATATTGGTGTGCTCGCCCACAAATATCCAAATACCGGTGATGTCACGGACCCCAAACAGATAGAATATTTTGAGAAGTTCTGGAATGTAACAGGTCTGAGCCGGGAAGTTGGAATCATGAAGAACAAGGTTCCGGACGCTATCCTCAGCGGAAAGGTAAAGGTGTTTTATACCGTGGGTGAAAACCCGGTGATCAGTGAACCAAACACCAACCACTTTCTGAAAGGGATTGCGGCGGTAGAGATGTATATCGTTCAGGATCTCTTCCTCACTGAGACCTCGCAGAAAGCGGATATTCTCCTGCCCGCTGTCAGCGGCGCAGAAAAAACGGGCTGCTACATTAATGCCGAACGGCGGGTACAGCTGAACCACAGAAATATTGAACCGAAAGGTGATGTTAAAACCGACGGAGAAATCACCTGTGAACTGGCAAAACGCCTCGGCGCACAGGGTTTTGATTATGCGAACTCCGAAGAAGTCTGGGAAGAAATCAGAAAAATGGATCCCAAACGTTTCGGCGGAATGAGCTACAAACGCATCGTTGAAAATGAAGGCCTGTGCTGGCCCTGTCCCACTGAAGATCATCCCGGAACACCGAGCCTCTATCTCGATAAAGTCTTCCTTACTCCAGATGGAAAGGCAAAATTTATTCCTGTCGCCTTTACGGACAAGAAAGAAAAGATGCAGGATCTTCGTGTAGAAATGGCGAGAAAGTTAAAGGTTCCCGAAGGCTATCTCTGCCTGACCGGTGCCCTGGATGAACCCACGGATGAGAAATATCCGCTCAATCTGATCACCACCAGAAAGGTGTATCAGTACACCGTTGGCACCATGACACGCCGCTCACGGCTGCTTGAGTCCGGAGCGTATAAGAACGGTGCAACCGCAGAACTCCATCCCGAAACGGCACAGCAGTACGGCTTAAAGGACGGCGATTTTATTGAGGCATACAGCCGTTACGGCCAGATTGCCGTAATTGCCGAGGAGAACAGCAATATTCGTCCGGGATCTGTGCAGATGACCTTCCACTACTGGGAATCCAGCGCCAACGAGCTGACCAGTAACGGCACGGATTATATCACCGGGACACCAACCTTCCGCTCTGCCATTGGTCTGCGCAAGATCAGTGAAGAGGAATATAAAAGAATCAGAGCGGAAAAACTTGAGAAATTCCAATCTGAGAAAATCATTTTCGATAACGTTGCACACTGATTTTTCTGGAAAACCGCTGGAAATAAAAAGGCTGTCCTGATAACAGGGCAGCCTTTTTAGTGTCTTCAACATCGGAAATTTTTAAAAGGGCTGACACTGCTGGAAGTCTTCACTGGCAAACGTGTTGCACCTGCTACATGATGAATGCAGCCTGCAGTTACCAGCAATTAATCCACTAAAGGGTCTTCAGGGTCCTCTGTTGTATCGTCCTTTTCCGCATCATCCTGATGAACCTTTATGTGCAATCGTCCAATTTTCCAGACCTTCATCATTCCATACGTAATCGGTCAGATTGCGGTACGCTGCCCATTGCTCAGGCTTTTGAACCAGGATACCTGGTCCTCTGCTATACGTTCGTATATTATCGCTCGCTATGCTCGCGGGAGAGGATTTGGTTTATGAAGATTGCGATGTCATCAATTTCTTTCAGGCATACGGAGTGCTCCATCTCGTATTCTTTAAACGTGCAGGAGAAACCCTGTTTCTTGAGATGCTCCAGTGCCCGGTCAGCAAGGACAGGAGGGACAACTGGATCCAGCGTGCCGTGACAGACCAGAATGGGCAGGATTGTATTTGCTGGCGGGTATTCATCTCCAGCATCGCAGGGCACAGGGATGTATCCGGAAAGGGCAATAATTCCGGCGAGTGGCGTGGGATGGCGCAGGCCGGTATGGTAGGCAACAGCTCCTCCTTGAGAAAATCCCACGAGAAGAATTTGATCGTCCCGCATACCCTTTTCCCGTTCCGCAGCGATAAAGGCTTCGATTTGTTTTCGACTTTCCTCCATGTCCTCCATGGAGACATTACGCGTTGTTCCGATACTTTTAATGTCATACCATGCGGGCATCGACATTCCATTGTTCAGTGTAACAGGTCGTATCGGGGCATGGGGAAAGATAAACTTTACAGCTGCTTTCAGTTGGGTTTCCAGTTGGGGAACGATCGGAGCAAAATCATGCCCATCAGCACCAAGGCCATGCATCCAGATAATCGTTAGCTGCGGGTTCTCTCTTTTTCCGGCGAGTATATGCGGTAAAAGGGTCTGTGTTTTTTCGGTCATAGAAATCCTGTTGGAATTTGGCGGTAAGAAGTACGCGTGCAGTATACGAGAGTTTCAATAAAGAAAACATTGAATAATCAGAGCGGAAAAATTTAAAAAGTTCCAGTCTGAAGAAATTATCTTCGATGACATTATTCACTGATTTTTTGCGGAATCGCGGTACAATAAAAAACTTGAAAGGACTGACACTGCTGGAAGTCTTCACGGGAAAATGTGTTGCACCTGTTACGTGGTGAATGCAGCCAGCAGTTAATCAATAAAGGGTCCCTTGAATACTTTCCAACAGGAAAATGAAACTCCACTATAACAAAACAGGCACCGGCCCGCCCCTCATCCTCATCCACGGTCTCTTCGGCAACGGCGAAAACCTGTTACCACTTGCGCAGTCTCTTGCCCCGCATTTCACGGTTTACCTCCCTGATCTGCGCAACCACGGGCTGTCGCCCCACGCTGAGGATCAGAGCCACGCCGCCATGGCAGAGGACCTGCATCAATTCGTTGTCGAGGAAAAAATCGCCCGGACGGCTGTAGCAGGCCATTCCATGGGCGGAAAGGTCGCGATGAGTTTTACCCTTTCCTTTCCCCATCTTGTCACCCGCCTTGTTTCTCTCGATATGGCACCAATGGATTACAACTCTGAATATTCCGATGTCCTGGAGAAAAGTATTGCTGTCATGATGGAGCTGAATCTTACACAATTCTCCTCCCGAGGGGCAGTAATGGAAGAGATGCGAAAGAGACTCAAAGACAGAAAGCTGGTCGGCTTTTTTGCGAAGAATCTCGAAAAAGAGCGCGGGAAATTCTACTGGCGCTGCAATTTGCCAGCGTTTCGTAAATATATAACAGCGATTCGCGGGGGGCTTGAGGAGTTTGCCCCCCTGGCACCCTGCCCTGTTCCCGCGCTCTTCCTCTTTGGTGGCGAGTCCGGCTATCTGCAACCAGGTGTCAGGAAGCAGATCCAGAGATTTTTTCCAGACAATAGCGTAAAGGTGATACCACAGGCTGGTCACTGGCTGCACAGTGATCAGCCTGTGATGGTGAGGGAAACAGTTTTCCATTTTCTCACGGAATAAACGTCTCCGCCGATTATACTATTTTTTGCTGACCAGAGAACGCGGCTGGAATCCACTTCTGCATTGACTGCCCCCGGGCTGTTTTTGAATTCACCAATACAAAGTGGAAAAGGGCATTTTATATAAAAAAGACAAAGAATTTCACCGCGAAGGACACGAAGAGTAAAGATAGAACAACAACAGCAATTTCCTGTTTAGTTTTAAAATCTTTTTTTAAAGTTTTTTGCCTTTATTCGCATGTTTAGATCTTTTATTCGTTGGCAAAAAGTTTTTCGCTGTTCCGTCTTTTGCTTTTCCCTGTCTCCCGTCTCCTTTCTCCCGCTTTTGCCTTTCTTCGCGTTCCTTCGCGTTCTTCGCGGTAAAAAAATGCCTTACCGCCTTTATATTATTTATCCCCGAGGCAGGTTCCGACGTCACGGGCAGCGGCAACCCAGGGGTGATCCAGCGGCACCAGTTTTTTCTTGCCGACAACATCTTTCAGCGGTACAGCTTTTGTGTTTCCCCCATCCACCGCCACCATGATACCTGTCTCCCCTTTTTCAATATAGTCCACACAGGCGGTGCCAACCCTTGTGGCAAGCAGACGGTCTGCCGCAGAGGGTGTTCCACCGCGCTGATAGTGACCGAGGATGGTCACTCGGGACTCAAGCCCGGTCATCTCCTCAAGCTCCTGAGAGAGGCGCAGCGTATTGTTGCTGTTGTTATGGGCAAAGACGGCAAGAGCCTCATTCATCTTCTTCGCCATCGACTTATCTCCCTTCGCTTTGGCAGCCGTCTTCTTGTTTTTCAACTTCCAATATTCCTTGTACTGCCCTTTGTCGAGAGCCCCCTCTGCCACGGCAACAATACTGAAATTGGTACCGCACTGCTGCCGATGTTTTATCGCAGCGGCAACCACCGTCAGGTCATAGCCTATTTCTGGAATGAGAATGACATCTGCCCCGCCGGCAATACCGGAACCAAGAGCCAGCCAGCCCGAGTTGTGTCCCATTATTTCACAGACAATGATGCGGTGATGACTGTGCGCCGTAGAGTGGAGCCGGTCGAGGGCATCCGTGGCGATTTCCATGGCAGTATCAAATCCGAAGGTAATATCGGTCATGGCGACATCATTATCGATGGTCTTCGGCAGGGTAATGATCTTGAGTCCCTTCTGATGCAGCCGGAAGGCATTCTTCTGCGTACCGCCACCGCCGATGCAGACCAGCACATCAAGGTTGTTGCGCTCGTAATTGTCACAGATGGCATCAGTCATATCCATCATTTCGTTGCCCACCGGCATCTTGTGCGGCTTGTCACGGCTGGTGCCGAGGATCGTGCCACCCCTGGTCAGGATGGAGGAGAGGGCCTCCCGGTCGAGACGCATGGTGCGGTTCTCCATCAGGCCGCGGAAACCGTCGCGAAAGCCAAGGATGCGCATATTCCGGGACAGGGCAGTCTTGCCGATGGCGCGAATGGCTGCGTTGAGACCAGGGCTGTCGCCTCCGGCGGTCAGTATTCCGATGTGAAGACTCATATTCTCCTCCGAGTATATTTATGGTATAGAACTTTCATTCGGAATTATCACCCGCGTCGACAAAAAGTTCAACAGATAACGAAGAATCGGCGCAGCCTGTTCTCTCCCCTCACACACCAAACCCAATGAAACCCGGAACTCTCTACATTGTGCCCACCCCCATCGGCAACCTCGAAGATATCACCCTGCGCGCCCTGCGGATCTTGAAGGAGGTGGCTCTCATTGCCGCCGAAGACACCCGCCACAGTCGCAAGCTGCTCACCCATTTCGGCATTGGCACCCGGCTCGTTTCCTACTACCGCGAGAAAGAGGCGGAGAAGGCCATCGGTTTCGTTAAACTGCTGCAGGAGGGCAAAGATCTTGCACTGATCAGCGACGCGGGGACTCCCGCCATCTCTGATCCAGGAGCCATCCTCGTGCGGGCGGTACAGAAAGCGGGACTGCCGGTCGTTCCCCTGCCCGGGGCCTCCGCGGTCACCTCTGCCTTTTCCGCCTCCGGGATTTTCTCAACGGGCTATACCTTTCTCGGGTTTCCCCCGGCAAAGAGTGGCGCAAGGCAGAAATTTCTGCAAAGACTGGTTCACCATGACCTGCCGGTGATTCTCTACGAATCTCCGCGACGAATTGAGGCACTGCTTAAAGATTCCCTGGAGGTGCTCGGCGAACGAGACGCCTTCTTTGCGCGGGAGCTGAGCAAAAGCCATGAAGAGCTGCTTCCCGGGTCCCTTTCCACCCTGCTGGAGCGGGTACGCGAGGGTGTGCGTGGAGAATTTGTCCTCATCATCTGCCCGGCGGCACCGGAGGAAATAACCGGAGAGAGCCTTGAAGAGTTGCTGATCTGGCACCGCGATAACAGTGAGATCAGTGTAAAAGAAGTGAGTAAAAAGCTTGCCGGAGACCTCGGCATATCCAAATCAAAGGTATATCAGATGGCTCTTGAACTGTGGCAGGACCGTCCAGAGGATGAAAACCCGTGAAAGTCACGACCAAAACCTGCCCTCCCCGAATTCACCTTTCACAAAGGGGCATTCTAGAGTAAACTGGGGGGTTTTACGTTTTTCTTGCTCAACCTGAGGCAGTTCATGAGACCCAAATATATCGTAGAGTACGCCGCACTTCGCTCCGTCATCTTTTTCATCAACCTTTTCCCCGTGCAGCTGATTATGCTTTTCTGTACCTCAGTCGGCTGGCTGACCTGGGTATTCGCGCCGTTTCGTCTGCGGGTTACCTGCAAAAACATGAGTATTGCCCTGCCGGACCGAACGCGCAGTGAACGAATGCGCCTGCTGCGCCGTGCCTATATCCAGATCTGCCGCACCTTCGGTGCAGTTTTCATTCTCCACAGACCGAGTATGCGAAGAATGATAAACACTACCGTTATCAGCGGACAGGACGTTGTCGACCAGGCACTGGCACAGGGCAAAGGCGTTATTCTCACGACCTGCCACGCCTGCTGGTTTGAGGCCTTTTTCGCCTGGTTCAACGCCTCCGCCCTGCCCACCACCCTCATCTACCAGAAACAGCGAAACCCTTTGTCCAATAATTTTTTTCTGGATCAACGACGCCATCACAGCGGCAACAATCTTGAATATATCACCAGCAACGAAAAGCTGAGTGCCTATGAGAAAATTCTGCAGCGGGGTCGTCTGCTGATCATCAGCCTTGATCAGAATTATAACAAGAACGGGACCCCCATTCCTTTTTTCAAGCACACCCTCTCCTGCGCCCGCGGTACAGGACTGCTCCATCTGAAGACCGGTGCCCCCGTGCTGACCAGCGTCTACTATATGAAAGACGGACAGATGCACATCGATTTCAAAAAGGTGGAACTCCCCGAATATCAAGAAGTAAACGAAGAAAATATCAACGACATCTGCTCCCGCGCCATCCGCGACTATGAATCCTTCTTCCGCACATATCCGGAACAGTGGTTCAGTCTCTATCACCGGCTGTGGAGCAAAAAACCAGACTTTTATCCTGAAATAAAACGCACTCTGAGAGAAATTTTTCTCTGATGTGCTCTCTTCTTCCCCCAACTGCCATATGATGACAAACAAAGAGCTTATTCAGCGCCTCTATCACGAGGTTATCAAGTATCACCAGACCCGGCTGATTATAGCCTCCATCTGCATGATTTTCGTTGCCGGATTCACCGGTGCCCAGGCCTGGCTGGTAAAAGATCTGCTCGACAAGATCTTTCTTGAAAAAAATACCTTTTTTTTGGAGATACTGCCCCTCGTGGTGGTCGGTGTCTTCTTTGCCAAAGGCCTTTTTTTCTATATCTATTCCATGTTGCTTGAGCGTGTCGGGCAGTCAGTAACCCGTGATTTCCGGATAAAGCTCTTCAATCATATTCACGAACAGTCGCTGGATTTCTTTAATTCAATGCCCACCGGCACGTTGATTTCCCGCATTATTTCAGATGTAACCCTGCTTCAGCAGGCAGTTTCCAAGGCACTGGTGGGAGCCGTGCGGGATTTATTTCAGGTGTTTTTCCTGCTTTTCGTGGTTTTTTATATGGACTGGAAACTGGCAATGGTCTCCTTTATTGTGCTGCCGGTAGCGATTTTCCCCATTGTCCGCTTCGGCAAACTCTTTCGTAAACTGAGCACCAAGACCCAGGAAGAGACTGCCATGGTCTCCAACATCCTCCATGAGACAATCACCGGCAACCGTATCGTCAAGGCTTTTTGCCGGGAAAAATATGAGGGTGACCGACTTACCGCTCAGGTTGAGAGCCTCTTTCAGCTGACCATGAAAGACGCCCGCTATCGCTGTCTGCAGCATCCGCTGATGGAGTCCATCGGCGGCGTCGCCATTGCGGCGATTATCTGGTTCGGCGGGATGCAGGTCATCCACGGCACCTCCACGCCAGGGACATTTTTTGCCTTTCTTACAGCACTCATCGCCGCCTACGAACCGATAAAGACCATATCGAATCTGAACGCCACCCTGCAGCAGGGGCTGGCCGCTGTCACTCGTATCTACTCTCTGCTCGACATGAAACCGGAGATTCAGGACAGCCCCCACGCTGCAATTCTGCCCCCCTTCACCCATGAAATTATCTTTAAAGATATCAACTTTCGTTATGAGAAAGGCGCCAATGCAGGGGCAGACGGACAGGTGCTCAAGAATCTCAATCTCACAGTTCCTGCCGGTCAGGCGCTGGCTATTGTCGGCCCCTCCGGTGGAGGCAAAACCACGCTGACCAACCTGATTCCCCGCTTCATCGACCTTCAAAACGGAAGCCTCACCATTGACGGACATGATATCCGCGACGTAACTACCGATTCTCTACGGAATCAAATCTCCATGGTCACCCAGCAGACGATTCTCTTCAACGACACGGTACGGAATAATATTGCCTATTCGCGACTTGATGCGGACATGGAGGAAATTGAGGCAGCGGCGAACGCAGCCCACGCCCTCGGCTTTATCAATGAACTTCCGAAAGGATTTAACACCGTCATCGGCGAAGGCGGTGCACGCCTCTCCGGAGGGGAAAAACAACGCCTCTCTATCGCCCGCGCACTGTTGAAGAATGCACCAATTCTCATTCTTGATGAGGCCACGTCAGCTCTTGATACAGAATCAGAGCAGGAGGTACAGAAGGCACTGGAGAACCTGATGAAAAACCGCACCACCTTTGTCATCGCACACAGGCTCTCCACCATTCGCAATGCCGACCGCATCATCGTCGTGCAGAACGGGCAGATTGTGGAAGAGGGTAGTCATGAGTTTCTGATGGATATGGATGGCGTCTATCGGCAGCTGCATAATATTCAGTATAAGTAAGGCAGGCGCCCCATGAGCAGGACATCTTTTACCGATTTTTCATTCAAGGCCGGACTCTTTTTCCTTTACGCAAGCTGTTTCTTTATACCGCTCGCCACCTCATTTCAGAGCATCAGTACCACTGCAATGGTCATCTTCTGGCTGCTCTCCGGCGAAGTGAAAAAGTTTCCGGCGCTCATGCGTAAATATCACATTCTCTGGCCACCCATTCTTTTGCTGGCCATGTTCGCGATCGCCATCTTCTACAGTATTGGCAGCTGGGAGGACCGTCTCGAGTTTTTTAAAAAATATCGTGAGCTGGCCTTCTTTCCCATAGTTATCTCTCTTCTTCTCACCGCTGAAATAAAGTCCGGCAACACAAAGGCTGTGGAGACCGCCAAGCTCAGTTTTCTCTGCGGATCTGCCGCACTCATGGTTATCTCTTACCTGATGTATTTCGGACTGATTCTTTCTGAGAGAACAGGTTATTCCACCCTCCACCACATCACCCACAGCTTCTTCATGGCGCTGCTCTCCTTCTGGGCACTGCAGTATGCCCTGCGGCCAAAGGGAAAAATCAGACCGCTGCTGCGCGGGCTTCTGCTCGGAGTGTTCCTGCTCGCAGCAGGGAATCTTCTCTTTATTTCTCCCGGAAGAACCGGCATGGCGACACTGGTTGTGCTGATGGTTGTTACACTTTTGCAGAGACTGCGACCAAAGCAGTGCGCAGTGGCAACGGTCTTGCTGGCAGCACTTTGCGGGGGAATCTACTGCACTTCAGCGCATGTCTCTACGAGAGTGAACCAGGCAATAGCGGAGGTGAAGAAGTATCATCCGGAAGATTCCCGAACCTCTCTGGGGATGAGATTTGACTGGTGGCATAACAGCGTAACCCTGATCAAAGAGTCACCGATAATCGGCTACGGCACGGGCTCTTTTCGCGCAGCACAACTGCTGGTGAAAAACAAATGGACCAAACGTACCGTCAATCCGCATAACGAATACCTGCTCATCTTCGTGCAGCTTGGGATTATCGGGGAAGCACTTTTTCTGTTAATGCTCTGCTCCCTCTTTGCATTCTCCTGCAAACTTCCAGAGGAAGAGAAGAACCTGCTGCAGGGTGCTGTGGTCGCTTTTGCCTGGGCCTGTCTTGCCAACTCTTTTCTCTTCGACTCCCACCCCAGCAATTTTTTAATGATCCTTTCGGCGGTGCTGGTTGCTGCGAGACTCCCTCAAGAAGGAAAAGCGGAAAAGCAGCTTTTTTCACCGCAAAGAATGCTAAGGAACGTGAAGGAAGGTAAAAACCTTTGAGAATAAAGATTTTTTTACTGACCAGAGCACGGCTGCGTGAACATCTTTTTGGGTGATCACGAATGGCTAAACAGGATGTAAAATTGATCTCATTGTAGAGACGTCCGCTGTGGAACGAGATGCATGTTGTGCTAATGACGCCCCAATTGGTCCTCTCTACAAAGACCTTTTGCTTTTCCCGTTCTCCTGTGCCTCCCTTCTTCCATCCTTCCCGCTGTAATTCAAGTCAATCTTTGTTTGCAAATTTTTTTCGCCTTTCTTTGCGTTCTTCGCGGAAAAAGTCTTTGTCTTTTCCATAATTTTTTTTGAAAAGTTACGAGTATTCGATGTGTCCTAAAGGATTACCCGCACCTCAGTAAACCTGCCAGCCTCACTCTCCAGTTCAAGACGTCCGCCGTGTTCCTCAACGATCCTGACGGAGAGTGCCAGCCCCAGCCCGGTGCCATCACTCTTGGTGGTGAAATAGGGATCAATCACCCGGTTGAGATTTTTTTCTTCAATCCCGCTGCCGCTATCGTGTACTGTCACGATAGTGCAGTTGCCGGAAACCCCCAGATTCAGTTCAATGCGCTTCTCACCACCTTCCTTTTCATCAAAGGCCTGCAGGGCATTGAGCAGCAGGTTAAGAAAGACCTGGCTCAATTTGTCCTGGTCGGCGTTGATGGTGTGATATTTCAGTTTGGCGGGAATGGAGAGAACCAGCTGCACCCCACAGCTTTTTGCATCCTGTTCTACAAGCTGCACGGTCCGCTGCAGCAGGGCCGGCAGGTTGAAGGTACTTTTTTCAAGCCTGGTCGGACGGGAGAAATCAAGCAGCTCCCCGATGGCACGGTTGAGTCGATCTACTTCGCCGACCAGTGTCGCGGCCTGCCCGGCCTCCTCTGAGCAATCATCGAAACGGGAACCAAGCAGCAGTGCCAGCCCTTTAATAGAGCTCAGCGGATTGCGAATCTCATGGGCAACACCAGCGGCCATCTTGCCAACAGCAGCGAGTTTGGCGTTGCGATGCAAATCCTTTTCCAGCTGCTTCACTCCGGTCATATCCTGCAGAACAATTACCTCCCCCGGATACTCCCCTTCACCATTCTCATTCACTGTACGGGAAAGAAAGTTAACCACCTGTTCGTGACCATCTGCCCCCGTATAGGAGACTTCACCGTTGAGACTGCCGGTGGTTTTCTCTGCCGACTTCATCATCTCCGCCAGGCGGCCATCCCCGGCATCTTCAATCCTCTGCCCAAGCAGCTCCCGTTCTCCATTGCCAAGGATATCTGTCGCCGCCCGGTTGCAAATACGGATGCGTCCTTCACGGTCGGTAGCGATAAGTCCCACTGGCAGCAAAACCACAAGCCGCTCCATGAAGGCCAGTAAATCAGCAACGCCCTTCTCCGCCTGTTTCACTCCCTGCACCGTGAGAAAGGAAAGAACTCCGCCAATCCCGACAAGGACAATAACCGCCACCTGCAGGATAATCTGCATAAACTGCCGTTTCAACGGTGCACTGAAATCCCCGTAGTCAAGGTTGAGGAGAAGCACCGGCGAACGCAGCTCAATGCGCCGCAACTGCTCCTTGACGAGGGTAAAACCGGCATAATTCCCGACCTTACGCTGCCACATCTGGCCCATACTGTGCCCACCCTCTCCTCCCATTCCGCTGAAGGCAATGTGATGCGGCGCGGCAACCATAAAATGGCCGCCGTTCTCATTGCTCAGTTCCAACTCCATTTCAAGTTTGTCACTGTCGACAAGTTCAACCAGCGCCCGCTCCTTTCGGTTCAGCTCTCCGTCAAGACCTCTGGGTTCTCCACCACGGTCGCCTGCCATGCTGGAAACCAGGACCTGCCCGGTACGAGGGTCGACAATCCGTGCAGAAAGCACACCATCCTCCTCAGTCACCAGATCCAGTGCAGAGGTCATCAGCGATTTCCAGCTGAAGTTGTCAGCGGAAAAGTCGCCACTGCGCAGCGCACGACGAATCTCCTCGCGAGCGGTGTAGTTCACCATGCGAATGGCAGTCAATCCTTTCTGCTCAAAACTCCTGGTAATGAGTGCCTTTTCACGCTGATAGTTACTCGCGGCAAAGAAGGCCAGCAGACAGAAAAGCAGCATCCAGGCAACACCAAGAATCCAGGGGGAATACTCCAGCAGGCGACGCCGTCGAGGTGGGGTGCGCGTCCAGATCATCATTCAGTCATTCAGAATTTTTTCAAGGATCAGTCTGGAGATCAGGTAGGTGGGGACCACTCCCTCTTCCCCCATCGGTCCGGAAGCGAGAGTTTCTCCGCTTACAATGGGATTATCTGAAGCATAATAGGCGTAGCGAACCTTGATATCTGGCGGGACATGTTTCTTGATAATCGCAGCATTGATGGCGCGACAATAGTGGCCGCCTTCCATCTCAAGGCCAATAACACACCAGTCGGAGGAGTGAAAACGTTCAAGCACCGCACGATTCTGCAGGGAGGTACCGAGGACAGTAAGCATCGGCCCCTCATACACATTCACATTGTCGGGAAAATCCTCACGGATGAGATCATTATTCACCATGTAACTGTGTCCAACGCCCTCCAGAACATGAGCGGAAGGCAGCATCACATCGCCCTTGTCTCCCTGCAGAATTCCCGCCTTGCCCATGATGGAGATGCTGGCAAAAGGAAGTTTTACATACTCCTCTTCTGCAAGTACAGGATGAAGCAGTTCGTCCATGAGGTCAAAGGCCTGTGTGCCGAAGGCGTAATCGATCACCAGCAACACGGGCTGCTCTCTCTCCACCCTCTCCCTGCTGAAATTCAGTGAAGGATGAAACGCATCAAAGTCCACCTTGCACATATCAATAATTTGCACGGTAATGGCCGAGCCAGAGGTATCAGAAAGTGGGGAAAAACCATGTTTTACAGCATACCTTTCAACGATCTCCCCGTCTTCACGTAATTTTTTTGCCATCTGATACACATCCACCGGCACCTTCTGCCCGGCCTCGCCCAGAGCCCCGGCCCCGTAGAGCAGGTTGCGGATAGAGTGAGTATTTGAGCTGATAACATGCAGCGATCGTTTTTCCAGACTATTCTCAATGAGAAGCCGCTTGAGATTGTCTGACCAGATGGCAGCATATTTCTGGTGGTTTAACATCTCATGGAGGTTAGGGGTAAAATAGACTGCGAGCATATCCTGCTCTTTCCTGTGCTCCTGCAAAACCCTGTTGCCGATCCCGTAGATAATGTTGAAAAGACCATTGTTAGATCCGTGTTCCCGGCGGCTTTTATCAAAATATTCCCACGTATCCCGCGTCTCCCGCCAGGGACGCCCAAGGATGATGGCAAGATTCCAGAGGGCCTGCTGCAGGGAATCTTTCTCCAGTTTTTCCTCTGTCTTCACAATTCTGGTCAATTCGCGCCACTCTGCAGTGATTCCATCGGGGTAATTGTCAGCCTGACGGGCGATCTTTTCCGCCTCGATATTGAGAAAGGTGAGATGAGTCAGGAGGTCATACACCTCACTGGTCCCGGTGGTCAGGACAAAACAGAACTCGGTCGGAGAAACAGCATAGGAGGTACGACGACGGCGCAGCGGAAGAAGCGCTTCAAAGGTGGTGGATTCAAAGTCTTCCTGACCGGTAAAAATGATGCGGGTCGCCCGTTCAATCCCGCGCGGCATGCGGTCAATGACATACTGCAACCCTTTCAGCTCAGCGATACGGTCGCTGGTCATGCTGCCGTATATCTCTGGACTCAGTTGAATAAGTGCATCGGCAAGCCTGCCACCTGTTTTTCCTGAGGGATGATAGACACCTTTCAACGGCAGAGAGTCGGCAAGTGTCTTGAATGTACTGATGGCGTGGCGCGCCTTTTGCGACTGGGAAAGCTCCAGCATGATGTCACCTTTACACGAAACGTTAATTACCCTGAAAGAGCCAGACAATATGGGATTTTAAGGGACCTCAAATATGTGTGCAGAGTATAACATGGCGCAGGGACGTTTGACTGCGAATTTTTTTGCAATCTCTTCAAGCTTATGCCGTCTTCTTACGTAATTTTTTGAAAACCCGTGGAAAACAAAATTAAAACGAAAAGGGCGGGAAAAGGGTCTTAATCCAACAGACTCCTGGCCCTTGCCTCCGAGGTCAAATTCTTTGTTTTTTTCCATAATTTTTTGAGAAATTACCTTATTACGGCAGGAGGGAGGTTGTCCGGGAAGCGGCAGGGATGAGAGCTGAGTTCACTTTTTATATTTATCAGCAGGAAAAATGACACCTGTGCCGGTCAACAGTGATATTATAAAAAAAGTTTCTTTATCCAAAAAATGACTTGAACAGACCAATACTTAAAAAATCCTGCGACAGGAGAGGAAATATTTGATTATGAAAAATACCGCATACATATTTGGACCAGTTCCCTCAAGGCGTCTCGGCCAGTCTCTCGGGGTAAGTCCCATTCCTGAAAAGACCTGCAATTACAATTGTATCTATTGTCAGCTTGGAAGAACCAACAAAATGACAAATAAGAGACACTCTTTTTTCCCGCTGAAAGAGATCATGAATGAACTGAAAACCTATATGAAAGAGAAGGTCAACTTTGATGTTATCACCATTGTTGGTGAGGGGGAACCCACCCTCTACGCCGATCTTGGCATGCTCATTGATGAGATTAAGACATTGACTGACAAACCAGTTGTAGTTATCACCAATTCAGCCCTGATGAGCGATGAAGGTGTTCGAGATGCCCTCTATAAAGCAGATATTGTACTGCCCACAATGGACGCTTTTGATGAAGAGTCCTTAAAAAGGATAAACCGTCCCTTCGGCACAATAAAATTTACGGAGGTTTTGCAGGGACTTATTGAATTTTCGCATCACTACAAGGGAAAAATGTGGGTGGAGATCATGCTTGTCGCCGGTTTCAACGACAGCGACAAACAGCTGGCGGCATTGAAAATGCAGCTGGAAAAACTCAAATTTGACAGAGTCTACGTCAACACCCCGGTTCGTCCCCCTTCTGAAAGCTATGCGAAAAAGGTGAGCAGGGAGACCCTGGAAAAAGCCAATAAGATGTTTTCCGCCCTGTCCATTGAAAACCTGACGGCGGGAGAATTCTTCAGTAATGACCCAGATATTATTGAGGCTGTTCTGGAAATAATAACACGGCATCCGATGAAAGAAGATGAGATCAAAGAATTTATAAAGAGGAGAAATGAAGATGTTGAAGAAACTTTTGCGAAATTAAGAAACAGCGGGAAGATAGATATCTGCGAATATGAAGGGGAGAAAACGTACAGACATAAAAAATAGAACCCTGCAGAAAGGGCTATTTCAGAATACCTTGAAAAATCGCCCATCTTTTTCGTTACAGTAAAAAAATTATCCTCGCAGGTAAGCGCTGGACTCCAGGTAAGCGCCAGGCTCCGTGATCAATCATGGCTGTAATAAATTTTCTCCTGTGCCTCGAATATGAACGAAATAGAAGCTGTTTCAAGATACCCTAAAGCCAATGCCAAACCACATCCGGAGTCGCGGCAGACTGCGCCGAAAGATTGAGTTCTTTCAATCGTCAACGATCGAAAAAGTTAAAGGTATTACAGGCGAGGGCGTAACAGTCGCAAGGCTCTATATCTCCCATGCATCCCGTAAAAGCGTCTGCCACACACCGCTGTAATCTCCTCCATTTCCATGAAGAAGAGAGCCACCTCTGGGGCACCAATATCCAAGGAAAAGGCATCCCCAGGGAATCGTTTATTCTCCTGCAAAACTTTATTCCACAACCCGCCTCCGGCCAGAATCCGGGAACAAATTCATTTTTTTTCGCATATTTCACTGATCAAGAAACTTGCTCAGTGCCTCCGTCAGATTCTCCCGGCCCCGTCCGTCGAGGGCGGAAAAAAGAACCCGCTGGTCCTCCTGCAAATGGTGACCAGCATCGAGCAGGCGGGCATTTTTACCAAGGGCAGACCCACTGACCTTGTCAATCTTGGTATAGACAACGAGAGAGGGAATCTTCTGGTCACGAAGCCAGTCGATAAGCTGGCTGTCGAGCAGCTTGGGTTCGTGGCGGATATCAACAATTACCACCACACACTTTAGACATTTGCGTTGTTCAAGATAGGATGTAATCAATGCCTGCCAGGCATTCTGCATACCCTGTGGCACTTTGGCATAACCATAACCGGGGAGATCGACAAAGCGAACATCCTCTCCAATCTGAAAGAAGTTGAGTCCCTGGGTTTTACCTGGACGAGCAGAAGTTTTGACCAGTTTTTTACGGCCAAGAAGTGTGTTAAGCAAACTCGACTTGCCAACGTTGGAACGGCCGGCGAAGGCAATTTCCGGAAGATCCTCCGCAGGAAGTTGCTTCAAGTTGTGCACACTGAGAAGAAACTCAATCTCTGAAAAATCCATGGTGACCTCCGAAGTATCAATCAGGCTTTCGCCCGGTGTTTTGTCATTAGGGAACATCGAATAACCACTCTTTTGCCCATCTTCTTCGGTACAGTCAAAAATTTATCCTCCGACAAAGCGGGGAACGAGACGTCGAGATAAACGCCAGACTCCAATATCAACCATGGCTGTAATAAATTTCCTCCTGTGCCTCGAATATGAACGAAATACAAGGTTCTTCAAGGTCCCCATGAGTTAAACTTCTTAAATAACTTTGTTCAGAGGATATTCGATAATACCCTCTGCACCCAGCTTTTTCAGTTGCGGCACGAGATCACGCACAACATCTTTGGTGACCACCGTCTCAATGGAGAACCACTCCGTGTGATAGAGACTGGCCACGGTAGGTGCGTTAAGAGAAGGCAGCACATCAACGATCTTTTGAACTTTTCCTTCGGGAACGTTCATCTTCAATCCAACCACACGGTCAGCGGCAAGAGCTCCCTGCAGCAATAGAGCAATATTCTCAAGTTTCTCACGTTTCCAGGGATCTTCCCACACCTTTTTATTCGCGATCAACTGGGTATTGGATTGCATCAGTTCATGAATGATGTGCAGGCCGTGGGCGCGAATAGTCGTCTCTGTTTCGGTAACCTCAACAATGGCGTCGGCCAGTCCGGAAACGACTTTGGCTTCGGTTGCTCCCCAGGAGAATTCAATCTCCACATTGATGCCCTTCTCCTCAAAGAAGCGCTTCGTCACGCCGACCAGTTCGGTGGAGATCTTTTTGCCTTCGAGATCTTCAATCCTCTTGATATCGGAATCGCCAGCAACGGCAACGACCCAGCGAGTGGGACGATTACTCACTTTTGAATAAACAAGATCACAGACCAGCACAATCTCTGACTGATTTTCCATAGTCCAGTCTTTCCCGGTAATACCGGCGTCGAGCAGACCACTCTCAACATAGCGCGACATCTCCTGTGGACGACAGATAGAACAGTCCAGTTCAGAATCATCAATCTCGGGGAAATAGTTGCGGGCGGCAGGTTTGATACGCCATCCAGCTTTTTCAAAAAGCTGGATGGTGGCTTTTTCAAGGCTGCCTTTAGGTAGACCAAGCTTCAATATGTTCATGGGATTCTCCAGATGTCTAAATATTATTTGCCGTACACTTTTTTGGGATCAAACAGCGGTTTTCCCTCAGTACGGAGAGTCTCGCCGTCTACAACACGGTAGAAACAGGAGCGATGACCGGTATGACAGGCCGCTCCACCAATTTGCTCAATTTTATAGACGACGGTGTCATCATCACAATCCACAAGGATATCATGAATAATCTGCACGTTGCCCGAACTTTCACCTTTGAGCCACAGTTTCTGGCGGGAACGACTCCAGTAATGTGCCTTGCCAGTCTCCAGGGTCTTCTCCCAGGCAAGCTTATTGATATAGGCCAGCATCAATACCTCGCCTGTTTTATAGTCCTGAGCAATGGCAGGGATAAGACCGTCTTCGGATTTGCTGAAATTCAATGCAACCATGGGAGACCTCTCATATTTCTTTTAGATGGCGACGGGCACACCCGTCCAAACAGTATTTTTTTTACTTTGAGGCAATCTTTCAGGTTAGACGTGCAAACTCGTTTTGTCAAGGAAAGTGGAAATTTCTCTACAAAATTCACTGAGAAGTTGCAAAGCGGAAATTATTTACTACCTTGTTCTGACAAGAAAACTGACACAGCAATTTAAGGGAACATCGAACAACCAGTCTTTCGCCCGTCTTCTTCGTTGCAATCAAGAGTTTATCCTCCGACAAAGAGAGGAACGAGACGTCGAGATATCAACGTTATGCCGGTGGTAAATTTTCTCCTGCCCCTCGAATATGAACGAAATATCAGGTTTTTCAAGGTACCCTTAATCCTCTTTCCAATTGAACAAGGAGAACTCACATGCCAACAGTCACTATCGCCGTCAACGGTCTTCTCGATAACGGTGAAGTTTTTTTCAGCGTCAACAAGAAGAATCCGCTCACCTTTTCCCTCGGCAGCAGCGACCTGCCGCCAACAGTGGAAGACGCCCTTGAGGAAATGAAAGTGGGGGAAGTACGCAAGGTGAAGGTCACCGCAGAAGAGGGTTATGGTGCACGCCAGAAAGACCTGTTGCAAACCATCGAAAGTGAAGACCTGATCAAGAAACTCAATCCAACCCCTGGCATGGTAATCTCCCTGCGAGCGGATAAAGACGGCGAAGAGCAGAGCATTCCGGCTACCGTTATCGAAGTAAACGAGGGCTCAATTACAGTCGACTACAACCACCCCCTCGCTGGACACAATCTCACGTATGAACTGGAATTGCTCAAAAAAGAGTAAACCCTTCTCTTCAGGGCAGCATCTCCGCTGCCCTGACTTATGGGCCCCCTTGAATAATTTTGTGTTTTTTTCATATTCAAGGGACAGCAAAAAGATGGAGGATTATTCGATGTTCCCTTTTAACTGAATACGCGAAAATCCCCCCATTCAGAGTGAAGATGTAAAACGTAAACGCCAAAGGCGTTCAACGTATCCCTATTCTTCCGGTGTCTGCTGTTTTCTATGTACTGACGAAGAATACTGATAGGTGCACCTCCACAACGCAGCCATTTATTTCATCAGAGCTGATTGACAAAGACTCTTTGCAGGACTGGCGGGGCACCTCACTGACGACGGGACCCTGATTCATTGAATCTACCAAATCACTGACGGGCGTCTCTCCCCTTTATGGGCCACAACGCCATCTGCGAGCAACTTACTATCAGAAAAAACCATAGGGAATCTCCGTGCAACAATATTTAGAGCTGTGCCAAAGGGTTATCGAAGAAGGCGTCTGGGTGGAGAACCGGCGCACCGGAAAGCGGTGTCTCACAATCATCAACGCTGATTTCACCTATGATGTCAGCGATGGGGCTCTGCCCGTCCTGACCACCAAGAAAGTTCACTGGAAACCCGCCATTGCCGAAATGCTCGGTTATCTGCGCGGCTATACCTCCGCAGCAGATTTTCGTGCCCTTGGCTGCAATACATGGAACGCCAACGCCAACGAGAATGAGGCTTGGTTAAAAAACCCGTTTCGCAAAGGACCAGATGATATGGGCCGTTGCTATGGAGCACAGGGGCGTGACTGGCGCAGCCCTGAAGGCACGCGGATTGACCAGTTGCGCGAGATCTGTAATGATCTTCTTCGCGGCAATGACAACCGCTGCGAGATAATGACCTTTATGAATCCCGGCGAGCGTGACCGGGCCTGCCTCAACCCGTGCATGCACACCCATACCTTCTCCATCCTTGAAAAAAATCTCTATCTCACCAGTTACCAGCGCTCTGATGACCTGCCCCTTGGACATGCCTTTAATCAGATTCAGGTGGCCTGGCTGCTGATGATCATGGCACAGATCACAGGACTGAAAGCAGCTGTCGCCTGGCACAAGGTGGTCAATGCCCATATCTATGAAGACCAGCTCGACCTGCTCAAGACCCAGCTCATCCGTAAGCCCTTTCCCCTGCCAAAGCTGAAGATAAACCCGGATATCAAGACTCTTGAAGACCTGGAAACCTGGGTGACCATTGATGATTTTGAACTCACCGACTATAGACACCATCCGGCGATAGTTTTCCCTTTTTCTGTTTAACCATTCCTGACGTTCTGGGCATAACCAATTTCCCCGCCATTGGGCCTTCGCATGAAAACAATACGTGACGCCGTTTATATTTTTTACTGCCCAGAGAACGAGACTGGAATTCGCGTCTACATTGACTGCCCCGAGTTGTCTTTGAATTCCCCAGTACAAAGCGAAAATGGTATGAGAGGCCGCCATTCTTCCCACCAACATCGTCAACTACGGGCATAATGTCGGCTCACGGCCACTGGAAGAAATTTGCCGCAGCATGCTCAATTCCCACATGCAGATACGGAAAATCATCAAACCCCAAGGCAACAGAAGTCTGATTTTTGAACCAACTGAAGGGTCCCCAGAAGGAGACAGCAACGATTATTGCCGAAAGAAGACATCGAATAATCGCCCATCTTCTTCGGTACAGGTGATTTTTTTTCGGAGGTAAGCGCAGGAGTCTGTCGGATTTAGACCTTTTTCCCATATTGGCGTTATTTTCAAATAATTAATACTCACGATATCAGCTACATGCTTGTACTTGATTGTCTGAAAAAGACCTCAATATAAAAAACAAACCTTATTATCCGACAGACTCCTGGACTCCAATATCAATCATGGCTGTTATAAATTTCCTCCTGTCTCTCGAATATGAACGAAATACAAGATGCTGGTCCCCATCATTTCATCTTCTGCAACAGCTCCTCCCGTTCCAGAGCAGCCTTGATAAGGCGGAATATTTCACGATATTGGGTCTGTACTCGAGTACGGGCATATTGATGCAGTGAACGGCGCACTTCCCGTGCATCTATCCCATGTTCAGCGGCTACTTCTTCAAGAGCAGGGGCTGGCCAGTCCATCTCCAGATCTCTCCGTTCCTGCATCAGACCCTCCTGATATTCCAGGACTTCAGTAACCAGCAGATCACGCAACCGATCCGCCTCCTGCTCCAGCCTGTTCTGCTTCACCTTTGAACCCTTGTTTTCCGCAAGAAAGGCAAGTACACCATCTACGGCTTCCTCCTGCCGCAACACTTTGGCCAAATACTTTATTTGACGTTTCAGAGCCCCGGTCTTCACCGTACGGCAGGCAAGAATCTCAACCTTAACCACTTCCGATGCAGGCAGAGTCTTGAGATCTTTGTCTGAGAGTCTTGCCAGCTCGGCAGCCCCCTCCTCAATGCGTTTGAAACGACGCTTTTGTTCTGATTTACTGATTCGTTCTACCATTAACCAACCTTTACAAGAGAAGAGTCATAGCCTTCCGGGGAGTCATACCCCAGCAGATTGCAGAGAGTTGCCGCCACATGAGTAAGACTCGGATTTTCCACTTTGCTCAAAGCAAGGGGATTGGCACTGCTGTAATCTTTGATAATAAACGGAACCGGATTAAGGGTGTGGGAAACCATTGGCACACGTATGCCACCCTTTTCTGTCCACATGATATCCGCGTTGCCGTGATCTGCAGTGATGAAGGCTGTTCCCCCGGCCTTTTCGAGAGCGGCAAGCAGTCTGCCAAGGCAGAGATCCACCGTCTCCACAGCAATGCGCACCGCCGCCTCCACTCCGGTGTGTCCCACCATATCCGCGTTAGGATAATTGAGCCGGATAAATCTGTATTTACCGCTTTTAATGGTCTCAATAACCTTTGCAGTAATCTCTTCCGCCTTCATCCACGGTCGGATATCAAACGCAATCACGTCGGAGGGAATTTCAACATATTTTTCCAGCTTTTCATCAATATATCCGAGCTTGTTCCCATTCCAGAAATAGGTAACATGCCCGAACTTCTGTGTTTCAGAAATGGCGTAACTGGTAATTCCAGTGGCACAGAGATACTCTCCGAGGGTCCGGTCAATATGAGGAGGCTGAACAAGAAATTCCTTTGGAATATGAGTATCACCGTCATACTGCATGATTCCTGCATAGAAGACCTCCGGCACGCGCACACGATCAAATTTGTCGAAATCTTTTTGATCGAAGGCTTCAGAGATTTCAATGGCCCGGTCACCACGAAAATTGAAGAAGACAACACCATCACCATCTTCAATAGTTCCGACTGGTTTCCCCTCTTCAACAACAACAAAAGAGTCCATGTATTGGTCAGTCATGGTCTCGTCCTCGGCGTAGCTCTTTTCCACTGCCTCCACTGCGGAGGAAAAACAACGCCCTTTTGTGACCTCCCCGAGAACATGTGCCTTCCACCCTCTCTCGACCACAGACCAGTCCGCCCCGTAGCGGTCCATCGTTACTACCATGCGACCGCCGCCTGAAGCGATGCTATAATTTCTGCCACCAGTGGAGAGTTCCCGCAGTTTTTCCTCCAGAGGAACAACATACTGCAAAGCGCTTTTCTGTCCTACATCACGGCCGTCGAGCAGGGCATGGACTCTCACCCGCTTCATTCCATCCGTTGCGGCCCGCTCCAGGAGAGCATAAAGATGTTTTATATGACTGTGGACATTACCATCGGAGACAAGACCGATAAAATGGATGGTCCCTCCATCCTGAGAACGCGTCAGCAACTCCTTCCACACCCTGGTCGCGAAGACAGCACCACTTTCTATCGCGTCTTCCACCAGTTTTGCCCCTTGAGAGAATACCCGGCCAGCACCAAGCGCATTATGGCCAACCTCAGAATTCCCCATATCTTTATCCGTCGGCAGGCCAACCGCTGTACCGTGAGCTTTGAGACGTCCGGTCAGTTTTCCGGCAAGGAGTGCATCCAGCACCGGGGTATAGCTCATCTGGAAACCATCATTGGCACTGCCATCACCAAGACCCAGCCCATCCATGATCACTGCCACCACCGGGCCTGGAGTTTTTTTAAACCCGGGAAGCTTTGTAAGCGGTGATACCTTTTTTCCTGACATCAGGTCTCCTTTTCTTCTATTTTATGAGATTATAATATGTAGATATAAGTCTAAAGAGAGATATGCAAAAGCCTTGCACATCAAAAGTTTTGTCCATTGTTGCAACTGTCTTATTACTATGAGATTACTATAAACGTTAACCCCTGGTAGATAAACCCCGCCGTTGTAAAATCTCCACGGGACAATCCTGTTCTCTTTTTCCTCCTCAGAGATCATTGTCACAGCATTTTTTTGGGCCGGAGTTTTTTCAACCTGCCGCCGCTGTTTTCATTTATTCCCCACTGCCCTCTTGCGTATGGTTTTGTGGAAAAAGCATCAAGAGAACATCGAATAACCAGCTTTTCACCCATCTTCTTCGTTACAGTTAAAAATTTATCCTCCGACAAAGCGAGGAACGAGACGTCGAGGTAAGCGCTATGCTCCAGGTAAGCGATAGACTCCAGGTAAGCGATAGACTCCAGGTAAGCGATAGACTCCGTGATCAATCATGGCTGTAATAAATTTCTTCCTGTGCCTCGAATAAAACAGAAATACAAGCTGTTTCAAGGTTCTCTGACAGGGACGGAAGTGTTTTCATCCCCCTCGACTGTCTTTCTCAAGCCCCTCATGAAATTTTGTATAACAGCTTCACTTCACCAAAAATCATTCGACGAAAAATCAATAACATATCTACTCAACAGACCAACCGAGTCTGCACCTGTCCTGTACAATTTGCAGCAATTCAAGTTGTTTCCTGGTGGCGTTCTCAGTAGATTTCTATATGGAAATTGCTGCATTTTGGACTTCGTCAGGATCATAATTTCCTTTAAAAGAATTCCAGCCCCCCTATAAGAGAGTATTCTGAGAACCATTCAACGTGCCAGTGATTCCTGTCCGGGCTCTTCCGGTTTGAAGAAAAGCCCTGATCTGCCCCCTTTTTTAAGGGGTGAGAAGCGGGTACGGTGGTACCCGTGCAGAGCACCCAGGTCAGGTTCTGGTAACGTGATCATAGCGGCAACTCACTCTTTTTCATACTCCACGGGCTACACCTGTTGCGCTGCTCCAGTAATGTGAAATCTTTCTGAAAACCAGATATTTCAGTCTCTGCCTGCCTGTCATTCCGAAGCAATCTTTATGAGTAAAGTAAGACATTTGAGGTAAATAAATCTTGCGATAAAAAGTCCTTCATGGTAAAAAACTTCTCTGCGTCGTTTACGCAAAGATACAATTCGATTCGCAGGCGCGTAGCTCAGTGGGAGAGCGCCACCTTGACGTGGTGGATGTCGTCGGTTCAATCCCGACCGTGCCTACCAATATTAAGGCTGAAGTTTTTACACTTGTATTAGTGTATCCACTTTGGCCTTTGTTTTTTTAAATTTTGAGAAGAACAATGAGTGAAATTACCGTTTCCATAGATGGGGGAGAATCAGCACAATTTGCTGCGGGGGCTACCGTAAGGGATGCCATTGCCACGTTGCTTTCCAACAAACAACGCAAGCAGACCGTCGCCGCAAAAATCAATGATGAAGTTGTTGATTTCACCACTGTTCTTACTGTAAATACCTCTCTCGTTCCTGTGCAGATTGACTCCAGTGAAGGTCTGAATATCCTGCGACACAGCACTTCCCATGTTATGGCACATGCAGTGCGTGACCTTTTCGGCGCAGATCTGCAGGTAGCAATCGGACCCTCTATTGAGGACGGTTTCTACTACGATTTTAGAAGAAGTGAACCTTTCACACCCGAAGACTTTGAAAAAATCGAAGCACGCATGGAAGAAATTATTCGTGCCGCACTGCATTTTACAAAAAGCGAGATGTCCAGTGCAGACGCTGTTGATTATTTTAAAAAAGCCGGAGAGCCATTCAAAGTTGAACTGATTGAAGATTTGGCTGTGGATGATGTCTCTTTTTACAAGGTCGGAGAATTTACTGACCTCTGCCGGGGACCCCACCTTCCGGACACCTCTTTTATAAAAGCCTTCAAGCTTCTTCGCGTTGCTGGTGCCTACTGGCGAGGTGACGAGAAACGGGATGTTCTTCAGCGCATTTATGGTACAGCTTTTTATGACAAAAAAGCGCTGAAAAAATATCTCAATGATCTCGAAGAAGCAAAGAAAAGAGATCACCGAAAACTCGGTAAAGAACTGCATCTTTTCACACTCTCCGATGAAATTGGTCCGGGACTTATTCTCTGGCAGCCGAAAGGTTCGCAACTCCGCCGCCTGATTGAAGACTTCTGGAAAGACGAACATTATCGTCACGATTATGAGTTACTTTACACCCCGCATATTGCACGGCAGGACTTGTGGAAGACCTCTGGGCACCTCGATTTCTACAGGGAGAGCATGTTTTCTCCAATGGAAATTGATGGGGTGAAATATCAGCTCAAACCGATGAACTGCCCTTTTCATATCGGCATCTACAACAGTGAACGCCGCAGTTATCGGGATTTTCCCCTTCGCTGGTGCGAACTTGGCACCGTCTATCGCTACGAGCGTGCCGGTGCCCTGCACGGCCTGATGCGGGTTCGGGGTTTTACTCAGGATGATGCTCATATTTTTTGTCGCCCTGACCAGCTTGAAGATGAGATCTTCAATATTCTGGATCTCAATCTGCATGTTCTCAAGACCTTTGGCTTTGCCGAGTATGATATCTATCTCTCCACTCGCCCTGGAAAATCGGTCGGGACGGATGAGAGCTGGGAAAAAGCGACCAATGCACTAAAACTCGGTCTGGAGAAAAAAGGTCTGAAATATGAGATAGACCCGGGAGAAGGCGTTTTCTATGGGCCGAAAATCGATATCAAAATTAAAGACCAGCTTGGCCGCAGCTGGCAGTGCTCTACCATACAGGTAGATTTCAATCTGCCAGAGCGCTTCAAGATGGAGTATGTTGGTGCCGACAATGCCATGCACCAGCCAATCATGATTCATCGTGCCCTCATGGGTTCCCTTGAACGTTTTATTGGTGTACTTATTGAACAGTATGCCGGAGCCTTCCCTGTCTGGTTTGCACCCACTCAGGCCCGCATCATGAATATCACCGATGCCCAGACTGATTACTGCGAAGAAGTATATCGGAAAATTCGCCAGGCTGGTATTCGGATCGAAAAAGACCTTCGTAACGAGAAACTCAACTACAAGATCCGTGAGGCACAGCACGACAAAATTCCTTACATGCTGATCGTTGGAGATAAAGAGAAGGAGGATGGAACAGTTTCTGTCCGTCTGAAAAACGGAGACAACCTCCCTCCAATGAAAATTGAGGAATTTACTCGCAAGATTGAGGAAGAAGTGGTAGAAGGTCGGGGTTATTAATTTCTTGTAGAGCGTAACAGCAGTGCGTGTACAACAAATTTTTTCTGTAATTTTCCAAAATTACAATAATTATAAATTTTATTAGGAGTTCACAACCTGAAATATGGCTATCAGAAGAGATAAAGGACGTCAACCGCAACGTGAAGAGAAAGCACTGATTAACGATGGAATTCGTTACCCTCAAGTTCGTCTTATTGACGGAGAAGGGGAACAGCGTGGCATCGTCAGCAGTAATGAAGCACGGTCTATTGCCGAAGAAGCCGGTCTTGATCTGGTAGTGGTTGCGGAGAGTGCTGATCCGCCTGTATGTCGGGTGATGAATTACGATAAATTCAGATACGAGCAAAAGAAAAAAGTTCAGGAAGCAAAGAAAAATCAAACGATTACGGAGACCAAAGAGATCAAGTTCAGGCCGAAAACGGATGATCATGACCTTAACTTCAAAATCAAAAACGTTCGCAAATTTCTTGCTGCCGGAAATAAAGTTAAACTGACCATGCGTTTCCGTGGAAGGGAAATTGTCTATTGTGAGACGATTGGTCTTGAAGCCATGAACAGCATTGCTGAATCCATTACTGAAGAGGCACAGATTATCCAGCCCCCTAAGATGGAAGGACGGCAGCTCGTAATGGTTGTTGGCCCCAAATAACAATCCTGCCTGTACCAGTAGAAGGCAGGAAGAACTGGTTATCTCGGGATTTGTATGAAATTATTGTCGAAGAGCTGTTGACGGGTGTTCTCCTTTCACAGCAGACACCTGAAAAAACCGCGAAAGTGGATGAGCCGTAAAGGAGTAATATTATGCCTAAGATGAAAACAAACCGTGGCGCAGCTAAACGCTTCAAACGCACTGGAAGCGGTAAACTGAAAAGAAATAAAGCATACGCCAGACATATTCTTACGAAGAAAAGCACCAAACAAAAACGAGGCCTCCGTCAGGGTGGTATCGTTGACAGTGCCAACATCAAAGGAATTGAGCGTATCCTGCCATACATATGAGTATATTCTTAATATATAAATATTCAGCAGATAACCGATAGAATATAAGCTGTTTCAAAGGAGTACTGAAATGCCCAGAGTTACCCGTGGCTTTAAAGCCAGAAGAAGAAGGAATCGAGTTCTCAAGCTTGCCAAAGGTTACCGTGGTGCTCGTTCGCGCCTGTTCAGAACGGCTACTGAAGCAGTAGATCGTGGCCTGGTTTATGCCTACCGTGACCGGAAAGCCCGCAAAAGAGATTTTCGTCGTCTGTGGATTACTCGTATCAGTGCCGGTGCCAAAATCAACAGCCTGAGTTATTCAAAACTCATGGGTGGTTTGAAGAAAGCTAATATTGATCTTGACCGCAAGGTACTGTCCAATATGGCCATTCTTGATGCCCCTGCCTTTACAAAACTGGTCCAGATAGCCAGAGAGGCTATCGCGTAAGCCACGTTTTCTTCAGGAATTTTCATGCCGGTTCTGGTGTTCAGCCATTACCGGCATATTGTTTCTTATCGGGTGCTCAGTTGTTATCCCCGGCACCCTCCCCGCTTGCAAACATATTCACACCGTTCCAGCCATGGAAAATGACCTCAAGAAACTGAAGGAAGAAGCGCAGGAACTTCTCGGTAAAATCACCGACAAGGTTGATGCGGAAGAGTTCCGTGTCCGTTTTCTGGGCCGCAAGGGACGCTTCACGCAAGTAATGCGTTCCCTCGGAGAAGTTGCCACAGAAGATCGCCCCCGCTTTGGTCAACTCGCCAACCAAATCAAAAAAGAGATTGAAGAGGGTTTTGAAAAGCACATTGCAAAACTGCTGCAGCCGTCGACCAGCCAGGCTGATCGTCCTGACCTCAGCCTTCCTGGACGAATTCCTCCCCGGGGAGCTCTGCACCCGGTGACGCAGATTATGAATGAGACCTGTGAGATCTTTGAAAGTCTTGGATTCTCCGTGGCTGAAGGACCAGATGTAGAGCAGGATTACTACAACTTTGAAGCCCTCAATATTCCGCCCCATCATCCTGCACGGGATATGCACGACACCTTCTACATCAGTGACTCTACGCTTTTGCGTACACATACCTCGCCAATGCAGGCAAGGGTCATGGAAGCCAGCGAGCCACCCATCCGGATCATTGCCCCGGGGAAAGTGTACCGCAATGACTCCGATATCACCCATACCCCCATGTTTCATCAGGTTGAGGGACTTCTGGTTGATAAGGGGATCTCTTTTGCCGATCTTAAGGGTGTCCTGACGATCTTCACCCAGAAAATGTTTAAAAAGGATCTGCCGCTGCGCTTCCGTCCTTCTTTCTTTCCCTTTACTGAACCCAGCGCTGAAGTTGACATCGCCTGCGTCATGTGCGGGGGAGCCGGTTGTCGCGTTTGCAAAAAGACCGGCTGGCTGGAGATTCTCGGAGCAGGCATGGTTGACCCTGCAGTCTTTGCCAAGGTCGGATACGATCCCAAAGAGTACAGTGGTTTTGCCTTCGGCCTTGGAATTGAGCGCATCGCCATGCTTAAATATGGTATTGATGACATACGCCTCTACTACGAAAACGATCAGCGTTTCCTTTCACAATTCATTTAAGACGACACAATCATGAAGTTTACGCGTAACTGGCTCAAACAATATGTGGATTTCGGTGAGATGCCTGACAGCGAACTTGCTGAACATCTCACCATGCTTGGATTGGAAGTCGATTCTGTAACCCCCCTCTTCGAAGACCTCGCTGTTTTGAAGACAGGAACAGTTGTTATCTGCGACAAGCACCCTGACGCTGATAAACTGCATGTCTGCTCGGTAAGAATTGGGGAAGATACGTATCAGATTGTCTGTGGTGCACCCAACGTTCGTATCGGACTGAAGGTCGTTGCAGCTTTGCCCGGTGCGGTTCTGCCCGGTAATTTCAAAATCGGTAAATCCAAAATCCGGGGTGTAGCCTCTGCTGGCATGCTCTGCTCCGAACGCGAACTCGGCATCTCCAATACCCACGACGGCATCATGGAATTGCCTGAAGAGACAGTAGATGGAGCAAGATTTGTCGATGTCATGGAGATGAATGACACCTGTATTGAGGTTGACCTGACTCCAAACCGCCCGGACTGTACTGCCGTAATTGGTGTTGCACGGGAAGTAGGCAGTGTCATCGGCAAAAAAGTTGTCCTGCCGGTCAGTGGTGCTGCCATCACCAGCGAGACAAAGCAGTTTGATGTTGTCATCAAAGAGCCTGCACTTTGCCCGCGCTATACAGCCCGACTGATTGAGAATGTAAAGATTGGTCCCTCTCCATGGTGGCTGCGCAGGCTGTTGCTCAGTGTCGATCTGCGCCCGATCAACAACATCGTGGATATCACCAACTTTGTCATGCTTGAATATGGTCAACCCCTGCATGCCTTTGATTTTGATTCCCTCGCGGATAACAAAATTATTGTACGAACTCCGACCAGTGAAGAGAAGAAATTCACCACTCTTGACGGCAGTGAGCACATTCTTGAAGACGACACACTGATGATCTGCGATGCGGAAAAACCCGTCGCAATTGCGGGTGTCATGGGCGGCAAAAATTCTGAAATTACGGAGAACTGTACGCGGGTATTACTGGAGAGTGCCTGTTTTAATCCAGTCTCCATTCGTAAAACTGCCCGGAAGCAGAAACTGCCCACGGATGCATCCTACCGCTTTGAACGCGGAGTGGACCCAAAAGGTACCGTAAATGCGCTCAACCGTGCGGTAGAGTTGATTTGTGAACTGGCCGGTGGGGGGACAGCAGCCGATGAAGGGATTGACCGTTTTCCGGGACAGCAGGCACCTCTGGCCATTCCCCTGAGCGTTTCTCACTCCAACACTCTTCTCGGCCTAAAACTGACAGCAGAAGAGATTGTCAAACTTCTGGAGTCTATTGAGATTTCCTGCACAATAGAGAATGACGACCAGATCAATACCATTATTCCTTCTTTCCGAATTGATCTGGAACGCGAGGCAGATCTCATTGAAGAGATTGCACGCCTCTACGGGTATGATAACATTCCCATTACGCTGCCCTCCATCTCTATGAGTTTTCCGGAACAGGACAAGAACCGGCTGCAAAGACTCTTCATCTCAAAAGAGTTGACAACCATCGGCTGGAGCGAAGCGATCAACTACAGTTTTATCGGCACAAGCAAAGTTACACAGCTTGGTATTCGAGAATCGGACCCGCGGAGCAATCCCGTACGACTCCTCAGCCCTCTGAGTGAAGAACTTGCCGTTTTGCGCACCACTCTTCTCCCCGGCCTCCTTGACAATGTCCGCCGCAATATCAATTTCCAGCGCCCGGCAATAAAACTTTTTGAACTTGGCAAAGTTTTCTTTCCAAAAGGCGAAGACGAACAACCTGACGAAAATATGCATCTCGCCGGGATACTCTCTGGTAATCGCTATGGGGACCTTGTTTCTCCGCTCTATTACAAGGCGGAAAACGTCGATTTTTACGATATCCGTGGTGCAGTAGAATTTGTGCTCCAGGCTCTGCGACTTCCTTTCAGCAGTGAGGAAAATGGCCTTCATTTTCAAGCCCCTGAACCAGGTGAACCATTCTTCCAGGAAGGTCAGACTCTTGAGCTCTGCCTTGACAAAAAATGCCTTGGTTTCATAGGTAAAATTGATGCCGAAGTACTACGCAACTACTCGATAAAAAACGAAGTTTTCTATTTTGACCTTGACTATGATACCCTCTGCAGAGTAGAGAATACTGACAAACAGTTTTCTTCGCTTCCCGTTTATCCTGCTGTTCGCAGAGATATTTCGCTTGTCGTTTCAGTAGACATCAGTGCTGGTGAAATTCTTAAGGCAGTTCAGAGCAATACAGATAAACTCATCGAAGATGTAGAGATTTTTGACGTGTTCACCGGCAACAGGATTCCACAGGGATTTAAGAGTATTTCTCTCAGGATTACCTATCGTTCTGCCACGAAAACGCTCACAGAAAAGAATGTTGAAAAGGCACACGCCAAAGTGTTAAAAATGCTTACTGACAGGTTTGGAGGAAGTTTACGCGATGCATGACAAGGATAATCAGAACCTCACCCGCAAGGAACTTTCTGAAACACTTGCGGATCAACTTGGTTTTTCACAAAGCAACTGCGCACAAATTGTTGACAGTTTTCTTGGTAATCTTAAAGATTCCATGCTTCGTGGAGAATCGGTAAAACTGGTCCATTTCGGGACCTTTACGGTTCGTGATAAATCTCCCCGTCGTGGTCGCAACCCCCGCACTGGTGAGACAATCACAATTAAGAAACGCCAGGCCATCAGTTTTCGGCCGAGCAAAAAACTGAGAGAACAGGTTAACGACTGAAAGCTGTTTCCAGCCCCTGACGAGGGAAAGGCTTATGAGCCCAGAGATTCCGGACAAGCTCTATTTTAAAATCGGTGAGGTGGCAAGACTGGCGGATGTTCCGCCCCATGTGCTGCGTTACTGGGAGTCGGAGTTTTCTGCAATCAAACCAAAACGAGCCAACTCGGGGCAACGTCTGTACAAACGTGCCGATGTTGAATTGGTGCTGCAGTTGAAGATTCTGCTCCACGAGCAGAAATTCACTATAGCCGGGGCAAAAAGCCTGTTGAAAAGCGGAAAAAAAGTCAGTATTACCACCGAGAAGACGACCGGAGTTACACCTGCAGTTTCCAGGGAATTACAGACCAGAGTCAAGATTCCACTCTCTGCTGCATTGCAGGTGAGACATATAACCTCCAGCGCTGATGTCATGTTGCGCCAGGTGAAAAACGAGTTGCAGGCCCTGCAAAAGGATGTAGATTCGGGCAATGCCTGAGGGTTGTCTTTAGAAAGTTATCAGAGAGTTATTACATTTGTAAAGAAACGAGATTGACACCGCAGAGATGTCGTGGTAGATAACTCGCACGAGTCGGGATGTAGCGCAGCCTGGTTAGCGCACATGTCTGGGGGACATGGGGTCGGAGGTTCAAATCCTCTCATCCCGACCATTAGGATATTAAGGGCTTAACAGTTATTCAATAACTGTTAAGCCCTTTTTTTTATGTCTTTTCTACGGGGAGCAAGCCCTGTGAGGGGGATATAACGGTGGGAGTGCACACCATTGGTAAAAAAATCGGCACACCGCACATTACCCGCAAGACGCAATGCTGCCGTGTAGACAAGGCATGCCTTGCCACACGGTGACAGCAACTGTAGCGATGACGACAATCATAACGGGAACAACAATCGCAACCGAACATAATCCACTACACCCCGAAACCGATAAACCGCGAAATGATACAACCATTGCGGGAAATCAGCACGGGAGAGGTTTCGGTAGTGTTGTTGTAGAGACAAGGCATGCCTTGTCTAATCGAATTGCCACAGGAGGGAATTTACCACAGGTATAACTTTACTCTCGGAGTCCAGCACTTACCTCGACGTCTCGTTCCTCGCTTTGTCGGAGGATAAAATTTTGTCTGTAACCTGGAAGGGGGGCTATTATTCGATGTGCCCTTATGCCTGTTTTGAATTCGGTGACACACTTTTATAGGGAAATACTTTGTCGTAACACCAGTTATAGATATAACCGTAGACGACATAAAAGGAGGAAAATCCCATGTCTGTTACCAGAGCCTGCAAAGAATTCATCTCCAGCCACCACATGGTAAAAGGCAGAGTAAAGGCCATAAAGCCAGCCTCAAAGCCGACCGCCTGAAGGGTTCGCAGAGAAGGCGGCCGGTCCGCGAGAGAGCATCCCCTGGAGAGCAGAGCTTTGTCGAAAAGCACATTATACCCCCAGTTCCAAAACACCGCGCTGACAGCAAAAAATATGGTCAGGACACCCATGTGTTCCGTACGTTCTCCCGTTAACATACTGCTCACCGGGATAATGATAAACAAAGCCAAAGCTTCAAAACACACTGCATGGCGGATTCGGTCTGATCTTGTTCGTGGTATTACTGACCGCTTTGACATTTTTGCCCAAAGAACTAAAGGGAACATCGAATAGGATCGAAATACAAGCTGTTTCACGATACCCACATTTCAACCAGATACGAATTCGGTCAGGAACCGATCAAGGAATCAGATCAATTTTCCCCCGCCACTCGTGGGTAAAGAAATGATAAAGGTTGTGCCCTTGCCAGGCGCACTGTCCAGCCGGATTTTTCCTCCCAGTTTTACAATAATCCCCCTTGATACCGACAATCCCAGCCCCGTACCCTTGTTAAGAGCCTTGGTGGTAAAAAACGGATCAAAAATCCGGTCCTGTATATCTTCCGGAATCCCGGGCCCATTATCGTGGACCGTAATAAAGACACGGTCAGGGCGATCACCATGTTTCACATTGATCGAGATATCCCCTCCTGTTCCCCTGGTCTCCAGGGCATCCAGGGCATTGAGAATAAGATTCACAAACACCTGCTTGAGTTTCTGCTGATCCCCGTAGATCAGGGGAAGATCTTTCTCACTTTTTACAATCAGGTTCACTTTAGCTAATTTCACCTGATTGGCCACAAGACGGGTTGATTCCCTGACAATTTTATCGACTTCAAGGAGGGTTCGCTGCGTTTCTCCCTCCCGGGCAAAATCAAGAAGATTTTTTACGATCAGCCGGGAACGTTCTGTTTCGTTGACGATATCGTCAACCATCTCTAACTTTTCTTCATCTGAAAGGGTTTTAAAATCCTCTGTCAACATGGAAGCTGTCAAGAGAGTATTGTTCAGTGGGTTATTCAGTTCATGAGCCACCCCGGCCACCAGGGTCCCGATAGCTCTTAATTTTTGAGATTCAACTATAACCTGACGATTGTGATCCAGCTCCCGGGTCATATGATTAAAAGCCTCGGCAAGTTGCGAGAACTCGTCCCTGTATTTTCGTTTCCACAAAATGGGAGAAAAATCGCCCTCCCCAATACGGACGGTATAGTCCATAAACCGTTTGAGTGTCACTATCAGCTGGCGCATTAAAAAAAACAAGACAAAGGTCATCAGAATAAACAGCGCGGACATGAAGTACAGGGGAATGCGCCTTGCCAGCAAAAACATCCGTTTGACCGAATTCTGCTCTTTCTGGACGAGTTCCGAACCAAAGTCAACCATCTGACTGCCGAACTTGCGAAGCTGCGGCACAAGAAGTTCCCTGTTCCTGTTATTTTCGACCCTGCTCACCAGCAGCAGCTGGTTGTGGTATTTTTCCATGTAAGAGACCATGGTTGTGTAGTGAGTCTGGCTGAGAATTTTTTCTATTTTGTCGCTGTTACTGGTTACAATGGCATCCGCTTTTTTCAGAGAAGTCAGAGCATCATCCAGGTTCGTGCTATAGAGCAGATAATTCTTTTCAAAACGCCGGGCCTGCTGGATCTCAACCATGTATTTCCCGGAAATCTCAAGAAATTCTATTTTATGTTCCAACTTTGTCAGTATGCCGTAGGACCACCCGATAATGATGGCAGACAAAATAAAAAACAGGGAAAATGAAATCGTCACCTTAACCCGAATGCTCATGGACGGCCCCTGGATCAGAGGAATTTCTTTCGAGTCGGCAACATGAGTGGCGGTTGTCTTTTGTTCAATGGGATCAGACAAAACGGTTATACTCCTTATTCATAAACGCATCTGCATATCTCTCTATGGCCCTGTCATCATTCAAAACCGCATCAAGCTGTCGGGCACATACCATTAACCGACCAAGGGATTTAAGGGCCTCTTCCGAATCTGTCCTGGAATATCGCCTGAGCCATGCCGTAACAAGATCACCGTTGCGGTCCACACCAAATCCAAGCTGACGAAGAATCCTCTCCAGGAAGCGGGCCCGCCTGATTCTATTTTCATCGCTGGCCCCCCCACCCCTGAATCTGAAGTGGACATGATTGTTCTCGGCCCCCGGTCCAACCATGGCGTCCACCATGGCGTAATGATAGTCAAACCGGGCATTAAGGTTCAAATAGTCCCGTGCAACCATCGCATAGTTCTTTGACCAGTTTCTCCGGGGGCCTCTGTTTCCTCCAAGGACAGTCTCCTTAAAATCCGACGGCATTCCCCTCATCTGCGGCTCCCAGCGGTCAGGCCAGAAGAGCCGCTCATCCGCAATACCCTTCCATAGAGCCTGAAAGGGAATACTCTGCACCTCCGTGGGTGGTATTTTTTTCATCCCTTGCGGCGTTGAGTTGTCAAGATCGATGATGCTGCATTTCAAAGGCAGGTCGGTAAGGAGGGAACTGCTTTTTGTGTGCCATCCCCGAGTCTGTTTGTCCCCAAAACCAAACAGGGAACGGACAGACATCTCATGCATAAACCTCAGGGTATCGTGAATGGACCGACAGGAAGAGGCCTTAAAAGAACTGGCATCCGGATCAAGGAGATTCAGGGCAAGAACCAGATCGTACAGGGGCCCGGATTTTTTCTGGTGACGGTTCCCTGCCGAAATTCTTGCCATCACCCTCTCCCTGATACCAGGCCACCTGACCCCGTTGTACACTCTTCTCCGGGTAGCATTAACACTGACTCTTTCTTTGTTTAACAATAGCTGTGCACTCATTCCAATACCGAAGATACACGGTACCGAAAATTCCCGGGCCAGGGTCGAAAGATGGTCCACGGGGCTGCCCTCCATGACGAGGAGTGCAGCAATTTTCGGTAAAATAGTCCCGAGCTCCAGAAGGGAATGCTCGACAAGCACAACCGCCCCCTCCGGGATTTCAGCCCAATTATCCCCAGAGGTTAAAAACACCAGGGGGCCTTCAGCCCGCCCGGGAGAAATGGTGATTCCCGTCTCCACAAGCGGCGCATTGTCCTGCGTAATCGGTGGCCGAACAGATGAAAAATCCTGCCCCAGAGTCAGGTTAAGAGGGCGGGCCTGGAGAAAACGAATCTTCCCTTCTTTATCCATGGCCCATTCAATATCAAGTTCATGGCCGAATTCTACCGTGGCTTTCTGAGCAATTCGAGCAATGTCAAGAATCTGCAGAGGAGAAATGTAAACGCCGCTGGTCGTTGTTCCCACTGCCGCTTCAATTATTTTTGGGTCTTCTCTTTTTACAACCGTCCAGGTATCAGCCTGCTCTTCGCCCTTGACCATCCGATATGCCAGCCCTGGAACGGAACTGATCACCATGGTGTCGGCCTGAGGGGACTTTGTATCACGGGTATGGAGAACCCCGGCTGCGGCTGCATCCACCATGGGCATGAAAAGGACAGCCATGGGGGTGTCAACTTCACTGAAATTATGGAATGCACGATAGCCTGCAGCCCGGTCGGTAAATCTGCTGGCCAGTACGTTCAGATAGGCCGTAACAAGGTTTCCCCTTTGAATCTGCAGCTCACTGTCAAACTGACCGGCAAAGGAGTGGAGACCATCCTCACACACGGCAGACGACCTGACAGCCCAGGATCGGGTATTAAAATGCTTCTCAAAAGAATCAACCTGCAGGAACAGAGCAGAGACAATTTCACTGTCCACCGTCGCAGATCTGATCAATCGCCGGATAGTTTCAGTCCGAGACTGAAACAGGGCCTGATCCTCGATAACATCCATATCGTCAAGAAGCAGCCGAATCCGGTCCTGGAGATTATTGTCCTCAAGAATCCTGTTGTATGCCTCCGTCGTAACGATAAACCCCGGAGGGGTCAAATCCTCAAACTTCCTGGAAAGCTGCCATATTCCCATGGCTTTTCCCCCGACCAGATCAGAGGTTAATTCTGTCTGTGATGTCAGAGGAAGAACAAAGGGGCGCCGGGGAGAGGAGAAAACTTTATCAGAGGATCCAGGTGTACTGGACTCCGTCCGAGCGGACGCAAAGATGTTATCCGTGCTTTCCCCAATTCTAAAAAGAACCTGGTACAAATCGGAATGACTGTTTCCAGTCAACAGGTTAAGCTCCTGGGCCATGAGCAGAGCCCGGGTAATCAACCGTTGAATCGGGCCTTTGATCCTTTTGTCATAATACCGCATATGATTCAGGTCGGCTTCAAGGTCACTCATGATCTGAAGGGCCTGACCGTTTTTATTGAGCAGGGATCGTAAGGTTTCATATTTAAATCTGAAATCATAATCCATACTTTGGGGTTCCCCTTGGGGGAGTTGGGCAGACATATTGATCCTCCTTTAGCAATGGACACGTCACCATCATCGATGATTTTAATGGGGGCAAAACTACCAACAGACATGGATATAAGTGCAGTTTCACTCTTTGAGCCCACTGGACGCATGTACAATAAGTTCCTTGAAATCACCTGGTGTGAACGATCTTGCAATAAAAGGGGCCTTGAAACAGCTTGTATTTCGTTCCTATTCGAGGCACAGAATAAAATTTACCGCAGGTATATTAGTACCTTAGAAATTATTTTCGTTTTTTTTGAAAAGAATTTCGTGAAGGTACGTATACCGGCTTACCGTTCATCCTCAGGATTACTGATATCGGAGTCTAACGCTTGCCTCCGAAGATAATTTTTAAACTGTACCGAAGAAGATGGGCGAAATACTGGTTATTCGATGTTTTCTAAAATCAAAGGCCCCTGTGGCAGTGCCTCACTGGCAGTTTAAACGGTGACATCCCCTGTACACAGGGCGAGCCCTCTGTTATGCATAAAAGATTGATATACAGGATCTGCAGGAGGCGTCATTTAAGAGAGCTTCACAACAAATATCAAGATTTGATGTCAGTTGACCGGGTGTAAACGATGCCGGATCCACGTTTATGCCAAGGGCTTTAATGTGCTGACGTACCTGCACAAAAAGCTGCTCCATGAACACCACCACCGTTGAATCAAAAAGATCATTTTGAGTATTCAACTCCCCGTTAAACCACTCGAGAGCTAAAAAGAGCAGTTGATACTCTGGATCTGTAAGATCTGAGTGTTCTGAGGGAAGTAATTCCAGTGAAGAGAGTCCAACCGCAGGGAAGGAGGGAGCAAGGAGTGTTTTTGCAGTCAGAGTCTGCCGATCGTAAATACGATAAAACTCTTTGCCATATTCCGGGACCAGTACACTGGCATCGTAAACCATCATCCCAAGTCCTTCGACAACCCGCTCTATCAGAGTGACAACATAATGACGATCGAAGATATATTCTCCAAGGGCCTTTTCCCTGCCATCGTCAAAAAGAGCCAGCAGTTTTTTTGCATCTTCAATAAACTGCCCCAGACGGATCTGCTGGATAGCCACCCCATCCTCTTGTGCTTCTTTGTATCCCAGGTTTTTCAGTTTTTCTAAAATGCTCATCTCGCATCCTCCCCGGATCCGTTTCTCAAATGGTTGGTGAAGGGAGACAGCTCCTGCATTTACTCCCTGAATTTACACTCCAGTCAAGGCTCCGTTGATTCGTAATCCTGAGAAGGGAAATCCATGGGAACCCCCAGTGCTTTGGCCGCCTTAAGAATGATTTTTCGCAGATCATCCGGCCGGAACGGTTTGGCAATAAAATCAAAAACCCCCTGCCCCATAGCCTCCCGGGCCAAATCCATTTTTGCATAGCCGGTGATCATAATAACCTTGGTTCTGGGAGAATTTTTCTGCACATGGTCCAAAACCTGGAGGCCATCCATACCCTCCATGCGAATATCCGTCACGAGAATATCAAAGGATTTCTGATCCATCCTTTCCACAGCTTTTATCGGATCTTCAAACACTTCAACCACGCATCCAATTTTTTCAATAGCCGGTTTAAGGCGCTTACCGACAATGGGCTCATCATCCAGAAGTAAAACTTCCAGTGGCTTTGACATTTCAACTTCTCCTACGATATGGGGTTAATATTTCTTTTCACATGAACTTCCACAAAGTTTACCCCTTTAACCTTGCCGGCCAGTTCTTTAATCTTTGTGATTTTACTTAGTTTATTCCGATTTGAGGCTTTGCCAAAGATCACCACAGACCCATCATTGGACTCAACCCTGATATCAGACATGGTCTCTAAAAGAACCGCAGTCACCCGGGCTGAAAGAGCCAGGTTGGCAAGGCATTTTATGGAATAAGTCATCACCTGAAATTTTCGGAATGCGGCAGCATGAGTGATAGTTTTGACTGCTTCATCGGGATCAATCTGTCCCAGATTGATCACAAGGTCATACCGGGATAAATCTGTTTCATCATTCCCATAAGCAGCCATGGACCATTTTTTCCGCTGTCGGCATTGCACGACACGATCTCTTTTGGTTTTCTCCAGGAGTCCCTGATTCGCTGCAGCACGGTCATCCCCAGACAGGATGCGAACTTTCATGGCATGGGAAACCCCCAGGACATAGAGATGGGCACACAGCCCCTGACAGACAATGTTATCCGCCAGCATTCGCTCAAGAACTTCCCCCTCAATGCAGGCCAGATCATGTCTCCACTGGCACGATAACAGTTTCTGAAACAGGTGCGGCGTGGCTTCAAGCTCATTGCACAATTGTTCCGGGTCAAGATGATTTTTCGTCCCGATTTCGGCCATGATTTCAGGGCTCAGCAGGGTGTACCCCATTGCTTCAGCAACCTTTTCGGCAATTCCCTCTTCTGTTTCCCTGGCATCCGCAGAAATAATAATGATGGGCATGAGTTTCTCCTTTTAAACAGCCTTTTCCGGGGTTTTAACGCCAGAATGGGTCTCAAGGTGGTTGATCCCGCTGATATCCTTTCGGATCTGATCAAGTTTTTTTAACAGTTTTTTACTGGCAGTGTCTTTTCCCCGGGGATAAACCAGTACATTCCCATACTCACAGGTCACATTCAGAGTTGGAAAATCGTCCACAAGGGCAGCCTTGACACGGCAGGCAACTGCCAGATCCAAAAGCTGCTGCTGTCCCGCTTCCGTCGTCTGGAGAGCCCTGCTGCGACTTGCCTGACAGATAAAATCCACGGCATCATCAATAGAGAGTCTGTCAATACTGATAGTTAAATCATACAGGGCCGAATTCCAGGGATCCTCTCCAAAAAGGAACATGGTCCATTTACGCCGCTGCTGATCATCTTTTAAGGTAAGGACCCGGGCCTCCTCGGCGGTAATTTTATCCAGGGACACCCTGTTGCGGACACGGTCATCAAGGTTTTCCGTAATCCTCACCTTGAGGACATGGGGAATGCCCCTGAGGAGCAGGTGACCGGCCAGTCCATGGTAAACAATGTTATCATTTAAAACGCGTTCCACGAGGGCAGACTGAATATAGGCAATATAGGACTGTTTGTTATGGCTGTAGCGCTCGATAATTTTCGGAGGATCACGAATGGCGTTGATGAGTTTTATTTCGGGAACATTATACTTTCTGGAAGCATCCAGAAGGATATCCCTGCTGCTTAGATCAAAATTAAGTTTTTTGGCCACCTGTTCGGCCACCGCTTTTCCCATGGAATAGGATCCCCGGGATATTGTAATAATAGACATAACAAATCCTTTCAGGTTTTCAGGTTAAATACCATACAGCAGGCTGATCATGGCAATCATGACCACAAGAAACACCACGCTTACGAGGGACCCTGCCTTTATAAAATCGACTGTCCTATAGTGCCCGGGACCCATGTACAGGGCATTCACCTGGTGGGTAGGGAGCATAAAAGAGTTACTGGTGGCAAGCCCGACTACCAGGGCTGCCATTCGTGGGTCTACGTGGGCCGCAATCGCCATATTTATCACCAGGGGCACCAGCAGCACCGTTGCTCCGACATTGGAAATTACGAGGGTAAACAGAGTTGAAAGAAGACCGATAACGGTCAGAAGAATAAGGGGAGAGACATCCCCGATTACATTCAGTATTGTGTGGGCAATCCAGCTGGCTGCCCCGGTTTTTTCCGTAGCAATACCGAGAGGAATAAGACCCGCCAGGAGGAAAATTGTCCGCCAGTCAACGGACTGGTAGGCTTCATCAATGGAGAGAACCCGGGTCAGGACCATACCAAGAGCCCCGGTCATTAATGCCACGGACAGTTGAATCTTAAAGCCCATAATCATAACGAGAGCCGTAATCAGCCAGAATCCGGCCCAGAGTGCCTTTTCCGGACGCATCTCCTCCAGATCCGTGGGAAGACTGAAGAGCAGCCCCCCCTCTTTCTGCAGGGTTGTAAGGCGTTTCCAGGTACCGTGGATTTTAATAACGTCACCTACCTGGAGGGTAATATCCCCGAGCCTGGCACGATAGGTCTCTTTATGACGGTACACACTCAGGGGGGTAACATGGAAGCGATCCTGAAAGTTGATCTCCTTCAGCGTTTTTCCCTCGAAAACAGAAGGGAGTCCAACTACCGCATCCACTGATCCAGCCACCTCACTTCCCAGGGTATCTTTGTAGGTTTCCAAATTTTCTTTAAGAGTCATGCCCTGGACCTCTACCATCCGAAGGACATCCTTTTTCGCGCCACTGACCACCAGATCAACCGCCGAGCGGATTTCCATATCAGGACCAGGCGAGAACACACGGTAATCGGGAGGCTCAGTACAGGCCACAACGTTAACCAGATAGCGTTGCCTCAAATCCTTCACTCTTACAGGATCCCGATAATCTGTGAAATCATCCGGGGTCCTCAGCTCATATACATCGACGGCTCCATTCGCCATCTCAGAGGAGTGCAGAGCTGCTCCAGATGTCCCGGTTCCCGGGGCACTGCTTTTTGCCTCCTCACCACTGGGCAGAATGAACCGGCCCAGGACAACAAAACAGGTGATTCCGCTTGCCACAAGAGCCAGCCCAATGGGGGTAACGTCAAAAAGCCCAAAGGGCTTCAGATTGAAGGGAACCATAAGATCGTTTAAAAGGATCAGCGGACTGCACCCCACAAGGGTAACGGTACCTCCCAGAATGGCGCTGAAACCAATGGGCATGAGAAGACGTCCCAGGGGAATGTTCTGCATCTTGCTGACACGCTGGATGGCGGGAAGAAACAGGGCTGCCGCTCCGATGTTCTGCATGAAACTGGAGATCAGGGCCACGGTCAAAGAGATGGCAATGATAATCCTGGACGCGCTGTTCCCGGCAATGCGCAGCACCGGTGCAACGAGCTTGTTGATCATACCGGTTCGGTCCAGACCTGCGCCGATGATGATAACAGCGATAATCGAAACCACTGCATTACTGCTCAGTCCCACAAAGGCCTCTTTCGGTGTCACAAGGTGAAGCAGGGGCAGACAGACCATCATCAGAATCGCCACCACATCCACACGTACCCACTCGACAATAAAAAGAAAAATGGCAACTCCGATCATGGCCATTACCAGGATCATATCAAGGGTTAAAGGCTCCATACTCACTCCAGATTTGAGAGAACATCGAATAAACCAGTCTTTTGCCCATCTTCTTCGTTGCAGTCAAAATTTATCCTCCGACAAAGCGAGGAACGAGACGTCGAGGTAAGCGCCATACTCCAGGTAAGCGCTATACTCCGTGATCAATAACACCGGTGATAAACGGCAAGCCGGTATAAGTGCCTGCGATAAATTTCTTCCTGTGCCTCGAATATGAACGAAAAACAAGGTCCTTCAAGATTCCCTTGGATTAATATTTTTTTCGGTTTCTTTTTTCATCTTTATTCGAGTCCCCGCTTACTCACCGTCAAAAGGGAACATTCCAGATTACCGAGAACTTTTGATATCCAGTGGCGACCGGGCTTCCGACCACTATCCGGCAACTGCCGGTCACTGCCCCAGACAAGAGATTGAAAGGGAGGATGGTCGGCCAGAAATTTCATCAACTCCTCAGCCGGGTCCCCTATTTTAAGGGCAGAATTTACTTCTATCCCAGACTGAATGAAGGGCTGCAGAGATTCAGAGAGACACTTTCCCATGCGGATTTCAATGTCCTGAACAAGGCTGCGCCGGGGACCTATGAGGGTGTGTCCGGTAAAGGACATGGGTACGAGAATAAGCAGAGTAACTGCAGCATCGGTACGAATGGCGAGCTCCCGAACATAGACCAGGGCCTCGGCAAGTATGTTGTCATTCTCAAATAAGAGTAAAATATTACGAAACACAGGCAGCCTCCTTTATACATGGTATTTAGCAAGACCCATGCCAGAGTTTCGTTTTGTTACAACTCTCTTTAATTACAGTGTAAATTTTTTTTATCTTGGACAAAAAAGGGGGGGCCAACTGTTTCAAATTGCAACAGACAGAGGATCAGAACACGAAAGGAGTCAGAAGAATGGGGAGGAGAATCGTTTTGTTGCAGAACCGAACGGTGTGTTGCATAAATAACCGCTGCAGGAACTCAGGACAGACTGTATTTTTTCATTTTCCGCCATAGAGATGCCCGGTCAATGCCGAGAATTTCAGCGGTTCGGGTACGGACGCCCCCCGTTATTTTCAACAGATGAGCAATATAATCCTGCTCAAGTTCCGACAGAGTCAGGAGGTGCTCATCAGGTATTTTGTAGGTTTGCAGTTCAAGCTCAATAAGATCAGGTGGCAGATCGCAGACTCGAATCGTTTCATGTTTGCACAGGGCCGCTGCCCGTTCCAGAATATTTTCAAGTTCCCGGACATTCCCGGGGAAGGCATAGTCGCACAGAAGCGCCATGGCCTTTTCGGAAATAGCGTTGACCTGTGTGCCCCGGCGGCCGTTCAACCGATTGAGAATATGATAGGAGAGGAGAGGTATATCCTGTTTCAGTTCACTTAATCCCGGCAGTTTTATGTTCACTACATTAATGCGAAAGTAGAGATCCTTGCGAAACACACCCTGGTTGACCGCCTCTTTCATGTTCACCGCTGTTGCAGAAACAATCCGCACATCAATCGGGACAGGCCGGTTCCCTCCCACCCGTATCAGCTCCCCTTCCTGGAGAACTCTGAGCAGCTTTGCCTGCATGGATGGAGGCATCTCGCCGATTTCATCGAGGAAAAGAGTCCCGGTATCGGCGGTTTCAAGAAAGCCCTTGCTCCGATTATCGGCCCCTGTAAAAGCCCCTTTTTCATGACCGAAGAGTTCATTGTCCATGAGTGGTTCGGTAAGGGCACTGCAGTTAAAGGCCACAAAAGGTCCCTTTCTGCGAAGACTTGTCCCATGGATAGCCCTTGCAGCAAGCTCCTTGCCACTTCCGGAATCCCCGGTGATCAGCACATTGCACTCCGTAGGCCCAATCTGCCGGATGGTGGAGACAATTTCCCTGATTTTAACACTTTCACCAATGATCACCGGCCCTCCGGCATTTCTGGGCCACCGGGGAATGCTGCTGGTGGAATGCTCTTTGATCAGACTCTGTTCAAGGGCCTGACGGACACGCTCACGGACCTGGTCCGGCGTAAAGGGTTTTTCAAGGTAGTAAAAAGCACCCTCCCTGGTGGCCTCAATGGCCCCATCGAGAGAGGCATAACCGGTGATAAGAATCACTTCGGTTCCCGGACAGCGGGCCTTGACCAGGGTCATAAGGGTCATTCCGCTCATGGACGGCATCCTTATATCGCTGATCACCACATGGCAGGACTCTTTTTCAATATGCTCCAGTGCCCGTCGGGGATTGGAAAAAGTGGACACTTGATATCCCTCTTTCTCAAGGATTCGCCGCAGCTGTTTGAGGGTGATGGTCTCATCATCGATAATAACGATACAGGGGGTCAATTACTGCCTCCTTGCGGGCAATCTTTTAAGATAAATTTATATTAACGGGATGCGTACAATCAGCGCGACAGCAACGGTTTGAAAAGAGAAGGGACTCTCAGCATGGTTCAGTCACCAGCCATAGACCGGAAGCTGCCATGCACAGGTATCAAAGACACGTATCATCAGCTCATTCAGGCAGAAATATACCAGCTGAAAGCTTTTCATGAAACAGGTATTCCCCTGCCGGAAACAGTGAGGACACAGAGCCGTCACACCAGCATGATCTTCTGAGAATTACGCCAGAAATTTCCAGATGGGAATTCTATTTTTGAAGAAGTCAGTCACTTCTGTCGAAGGCGCTGTCAGCAGGTTTTGCAGACTTATCTCAGGAGTGAAGAATCTTTCCTCTGCAAAGAACGAATTCACCTTGCCTCAGAAGGTCTCCCGAGGAGCCACTCTCACTGTACTTACGCCTGACATTTCTATCAGAACAAACAATCAACCACACCAGGCTCTATCACAAAAGAGAACAGGGCTTTGATCTGGCGGGAGAATTATATCAATTGCGCTGAAGCTATGACAAGAAGCACAGAAAAGGAAAAGTCCGGGATCCACGGGTTTAAAAGAAGGAAAAATAGTGTATGCTTTTCACATTCATAGTACTCAAACTGACGTTACAGATATTATGCTGTCCTCATGTTTTTCCAACAAAGATTTCTTCTCTCTTTCCCGGGAGACCTGTGGGAAAGAGAGATTCGCGTCTTGCATGCCATCCGGCAAAATTCCTGCGACCCTGGGGGCCCACATGATTGACTTTTTGATGAGTTTTTCACCGATCAACCAGGCTTTTTTCGCCACTCTGTTCACCTGGGCGCTCACCGCCGCAGGTGCAGCACTGGTCTTCTTCACTGCGGCGGTAAACCACAAACTCATGGACTCCATGCTCGGCTTCGCCGCGGGAGTCATGATTGCGGCCAGTTTCTGGTCACTTCTGGCTCCCGGCATCGAGATGGCCGAACAGCTCGGACAAACACCGTGGTTAACAGCAACCGTCGGTTTTCTCTTTGGCGGAGTCTTCATGCGCCTGGCAGACTTCCTTCTTCCTCACCTGCATTACGGAGAGACGAAAAGTGAAGGAATTAAAACCTCCTGGCAGCGCAGCACCCTTCTGGTGCTGGCTATCACCATGCATAATGTCCCGGAAGGCCTTGCAGTGGGTGTTGCTTTTGGCTCTGCAGCAGCGGGACTCCCTGCGGCGACAATTGGCGGTGCAATCGCTCTGGCGATTGGTATTGGTATACAGAATTTTCCTGAGGGCGCTGCAGTGTCACTTCCCCTGCGACGGGAAGGGCTTTCCAGGTGGCGCAGCTTTTTCTACGGTCAGGCCTCGGGAATCGTGGAACCCTTTGCCGGGGTCTTTGGAGCTCTTTTTGTTCTCAAGATGCAGACCTTTCTCCCCTATGCCCTCTGCTTTGCCGCCGGTGCCATGATTTTTGTGGTAATAGAAGAGCTTATCCCTGAGTCCCAGCGACGTCCGGAAAACATTGATACCGTCACCATGGCCTCTATGTGCGGCTTTACGGTGATGATGATTCTTGATGTTGCTCTGGGATAGAAACAGCTCGTTTTCTGTCTCTCAAAGAGTACTGCCAGCCACAGCTGCCCTTGCGACTGGTGATAATTTCTATTTCGACGCCCTCCTGACAACGAGGGGGAGCAGGAGAAAGGGAAAAGCGGGAA
>JALNVI010000015.1 GCA_023231425.1 Desulforhopalus sp.
CATGAACACTCCACTCCTGCTCATTACATCTGCCCTCCTGTTCACCAGTTTGATCAATGTCTCTGCAACCCTGCTTAACATCAAATCTTTTCCTGTAGAGTTACCGGAAGAACTCCATGATGCCTACAGTAAAGAGAACTTCCTGAAAGCGAGGAACTACACCCTCGCTTCTGGTCGCCTGTCAATTCTCCGGGACGTCTGGTCCACACTGCTCACCATCCTTTTCCTCCTCTCTGGAGGCTTTAATTCACTCGACCTTTTCCTCCGGGATTTTGGCTTGAATCTCATCATTACAGGTCTTTTTTATCTCACCTCTCTGGCACTGTTTCTCTGGCTGGCGGACTTTCTCTTTTCTCTCTACAGTACTTTTGTTATTGAAAAGCAATTCGGCTTCAACCGCATGACATTGTCTACCTGGCTGCTTGACACCGTCAAGAAGGCACTGCTCAGCGCTATTCTCGGCGGACCTTTGCTGGCTTTGCTCCTGTGGTTTTTCGAAACCACCGGCTCTCAAGCATGGCTCTGGTGCTGGATCGGATTTTTGCTCTTTTCCATCGTAATACAATACCTCGCACCTGTTTTGATTATGCCTCTTTTTAATACATTCGACCCTCTCAAGGAGAGCGACATGCGACGTCGAATACAGGATTATACCGACAAAGAAAAGTTCCCATTGCAGGGGATATTCACTATGGACGGTTCCCGACGGTCAACCCGGCTTAACGCTTTTTTTACAGGTTTCGGACACTTCCGCAAGATTGTCTTTTTTGACACCATTGTTGAAAAACTGAATTCTCAACAGATTGTGGCAGTTCTTGCACACGAAATGGGGCATTATAAACTTCACCATATTGGTGGAAACTTTATTTTCTTCGCCATCCAGACAGGGCTCACGTTCTACCTTCTTTCCCTTTTTCTTAACTGTCCAGAAACAGGCCATGCTCTCAACATGAACACCTCCTCCATTTATGCAGGACTTACCTTATTCTCTCTTGTCTATGGCCCGGCAGGACTCCTCTTCGGGATCCTTTTCAACGTCATCTCCAGACGACACGAATTTGCAGCCGACGAATTTGCGGCCCGGAGTACCGGCAGCCCTCAGGACCTTGTTTCCAGCCTCAAGATTCTGAGCACAGTAAACCTTAACAACCCGACTCCACACCCCCTGTATGTCCTGCTTCACTACAGTCACCCTCCCCTGTTGCAACGTCTGCAATACCTTCAATCCCCCTCATTCAATCAAAACATGGATTCGCATTATTACCGGTAAATATCGATGTCGAAGCTAAAATTTCATGTTATTGTCATTCCATGATATTTGTTTTAGCTTTTCCCACTTTAACCTCTGCATTATGGAGCACTGCATGAACAAAGAAATGAGCAAGCCCCTGAAACAGGCAGCCATCCTTCTGGGTGCTGTTATTATCCTTATTGGTTGTCTTGGCACTGCCAGCAATGGAGTGACAGCGTCTCCCTTTCAATTCATTCTTTTCCTGTTTGGCCTTGCCATAGGACTGGCGATTACGATTTCTGCTGTTACAGGAATTTTTCTCGCAGCAATCGCCATGAGCAACAAAAAGGCTGCCTGCGAAATGTGGAACAGCTTGAAAAGCAACTTTGGACAGGGTTGACAGAATCACAGTTAAAAAGTTTTTGCTGACTTCCGGACAAAACCTGATATTTTGGCATAAAGATGATTTTTTAAAATCATCTTTATGCCTTTTTTTGTGTAACATCTGACAGGATATCAGTGTGAACAGCTTTTCTTTTGTAAATAAAGAGAGTTCGTTATCCCCCCATATTTACCAGATACAAGTCACTATTTCCCTTATATTTCGTGGAACAGGTCTTGTATTCCTGTAAGTGTTCGGCTATATATAAGATATAAGTTTTAAAAGCGCAGTTCCCGTTTAACATCAGGAAGAGAGTGGAAAAGAATGCCGATTTATACCTACAAAGGAACCAACTCCTACGGTGACAAACGAAAAGGTGAAGTGGAAACTGTTGACCTGAAAACTGCTCAGGCCATTGTCAAACGTATGCGGGTCACCAATGCAAAGGTAAAAGAGAAACCCAAAGATCTTCTGGAGGGAATTTCCCTTTTAAAACCAAAGGTCAAGACAAAGGAGATTGTCATCTTTGTACGTCAGCTTTCAACGATGATCAACGCCGGTCTCCCCCTGGTCCAGGGACTCGAAATTCTTGAAAAGCAACAGGACAACAGCACCTTTAAAAAAGAACTCATTGAAATACGACAGGATGTCGAGGCAGGGTCCACTCTTGCTGATGCAATGAGGAAGAAGAAAAAGACCTTTGACAACCTTTTTACCAACATGATTGAGGCGGGGGAAACCGGTGGTATCCTCGACACTATTCTCTCACGCCTTGCCGGCTTCATGGAAAAAACGATGGCATTGAAAAAGAAAATCAAAGGTGCACTCACCTACCCTACGGTGTGCCTTATCATTTCCATGCTTATCCTCGTAGTTATTCTCGTTTTTGTTGTACCGGTTTTTCGACAGATGTTTGAAGGATTCGGCCATGCGCTTCCCGTTCCGACTCAGATTGTTGTCAGTCTCAGTGATTTCTTCAAAAAATTCTGGTATTGGATTTTCCTGGCCATTGCTCTTGTCCTTTTTCTCGTGAAGAAATACTACGCTACCGCAAATGGTGAGAAGGTCCTTGACCGGGCCCTGCTTTACATGCCGGTATTCGGACCCTTGTTGCGCAAAGTAGCCGTTGCCAAGTTCACCAGAACTCTCTCCACCATGCTCGCTGCCGGTGTTCCTATTCTTGACGCACTGCAGGTTGTAGCCAGGACAGCTGGAAACAAGGTTATTGAACAGGCAGTCCTTCGCACGGCAGACGCCATTTCGGAAGGTCGCCCCATAGCAGAACCACTGGAAGAGACAGGTGTTTTCCCGAAGATGGTCGTCCAGATGATCAACGTTGGTGAATCCGTTGGTGCCCTTGACGACATGCTTGAAAAGATCGCAGATTTCTATGATGAAGAAGTAGATCAGGCAGTTGAGAACCTCACCTCGCTTATTGAGCCGTTCATGATGGTCTTCCTCGGCGGTATGATCGGGGGTATCGTCGTCGCCATGTATCTGCCGATATTTAAACTTTCCAGTGTCATGATGTAACCCAAAAAAGAGAATAAAATTTTCACGGTGCTCTTGAAGCCCCCCTCTCCGCCTCCGTTTTACAGCAGGCCAGCTCATCTTATATATCTCCATGAGATTAAACAGATTAATGTTCAAGGTGTGGCTGTAAATGGTCGAACTAGTTGATTTTACGCCATGTCCATGACAGTTGAGGCATGCCGGTTTAAGTTGACTTTACTTCTGAACAGGTTATGCTGATTCTATATATTATCGGGGTTTTTCTGTAGATGGTGGATAAACCATAATAGGTCTTGTTGACGAACAATATTTTTATTGTTTCGTAAACAGCCGTGAACAGGGAGGACCACGCATGACTCTTACAAAGGCGGATTTAATCCAACAGGTGTATAAAAAACATAACACTTTGACCAAGGCACAGGCCACGGAATCGGTCGAAGCCTTTCTCAGAATAAGCAAGGAATCTCTGATTGACGGTTCGGATCTCCTTTTGAGTGGTTTTGGCAAATTCCATGTAAAACAAAAAAATGCCCGCAGAGGAAGAAATCCCCAAACCGGCGATGAACTGACCCTGGATGCCCGTAGAGTAGTCACTTTCAAACCCTCCGGGATACTTAGAGATAAGATTAACGGCACGTCCTGATTCTTGAACCCAATTGAGTGATAAACCCTCTGAATGCTGTGTTCAGAGGGTTTTCTTTTTTATGGAAAATAAAACAATGAACATATTCTGCAGCTGGGACACAATTAAACTCGTCGACATTTCTACAGATTCACGCTGGAATCTGCATCCGTGGGTCCGAGATGAGATAAGTCAGGAACTTGGAGATTCTTTCAGTCAGGCAGGAGTACTGCATCCTCCAGTGCTAATACAGTCAGATGACGCGTATCAACTTCTCTGTGGTTATCGTCGACTCAAATATGCTCAGCAGGCAGGTCTGAAACAGATCAGTTGTGCCGTCGTCAAAAAAGAGACCGAACCTGCAGCAATCATGACTCTCATTCTCGAAGACCAAAAAAGCACGGGGGGACTCTCTCCTGCGGAAAAAGCCCGCTTTTTACAGCTTGTCGAAGAATTGGGGGGAGAGGAATTAAAGAAAAATTTTATTCAGAGTCTGGGTTTATGCCGAAAACAGGCCGAGGTGGAACTGCTTGCTCAACTGCATACACAGTCGATAGATCTTATCAGGGACATTCATCACAGCCGTCTCTCCCTGCAGATGTTCGCAGAATTACAGCAGCTGCCGAATCCTGAAGACCGGCAACGCATCCTTCAACTTTTTCGAGAATGGGATTTGGGGGGGGGAAAACAGAAACGAATTATTCAACAGTTACGTGACTGCGCAGGCAAGGAAGGCAAGAGCATTGGCGAACTACTTGATTCACAGGAAATTCAAGAAATTCTGCACCACGCACAGCTCAACGTTCCCCAGAAGATACAACATCTCAATACAATTCTTCAGCAACATTTACTTGCCGACTCTTCCGCCAGGGAGAGAGCATTTCGGGAGGAAGTTCGTGAGCTCAGGCTGCCCTCAAGAGCAGAGCTGAATCACTCTCCCGCCTTCGAGAGAGACGATGTAACTCTCTCCCTTACATTCCCGGACATGGAGGCCTGCAAAGTCTGGCTTAAGAGAGAAAAGAAGTGAAGGCTTATGGGCACCTTGAATAATCAAGCAGCCCGCGAATCATCAACTCCCCACCGGGGTGTTCATACTCCGGTGCACTGATATGAGGTGCGCCACCCCGAGTTCCTGCACTCCAGCCCTCAAGGAGCGGTATTCCCCCGTCACCGGCAAACAGAAGCCCGTAAAAAAGCACAGCTTCATCATAGAGGTGTCTGCCCAGCAAGGTCGCATGCAGAGCCCCACCACCTTCAACAAGAACCGAACAAATCTCCCGCCGTCCTAACTCATCAAGCACCAATCCAAGGTTCAGACCACGGGAGTCACTCTCGACGCTGCAGACCTCAACCCCAGGTCGTGTAACAAATCTGCGCTTTTCCTCTGAGACATCATCACCACAAAAGACCAGTGTTGGAGCATCTGATTCAAGATGAAAGACTTTTCTGTCGGCCGACAGGGAAAGATGTGAATCAAGAATAACCCGCACCGGATCTTTACCTGTCTCTTCGCCCTGCAGCCGGGTGGTCAGAGAAGGATCATCCGCGGCCACAGTACCCCGCCCCACCATAATGGCATCCACGCAGTTACGAATCTGGTGCACCCGATGCAAAGATTCGCCCCCGGTCATCCAGCCAGATTCTCCACGTTTGTAGTTCAAACGACCATCAAGGCTGAGACCGGCTTTCATAATCATCCAGGGTCGACCAGTGGTTATATATTTAAGGAAGGGTCGATTAATCGCCCGGCATTCCTCCTCAAGAACACCACACGTTACTTCAATTCCAGCACCCTTGAGCAGAGCAATTCCGCGACCATTCACCAGCGGATTGGGATCCCCCATCCCCACAACAACTCTGGAAAAGTGATGCTTAATCAACGCGTCACAGCAGGGTGGCGTCCGTCCTGTATGACTGCAGGGTTCGAGGGTGACGTAAATCACAGCCCCCTGCAGGTCCACCCCCGCTGCGAGAGCATTGGCTATTGCATTACGCTCCGCATGTGGTGTACCTGCTTTCTTATGCCATCCGCTGGCAAGCAGGCGTCCGTCCCGAACGATTACAGCACCAACGCAGGGGTTAGGGGATGTCCGTCCGAGCCCTTTCTTCGCCTCATCGAGAGCCAGTGCCATGAATTTTTCATCTTCTGAATCTTCCATCACATATCCCGGGAATCAAGCAGGGTCTTCAATTCGGCCATAAATTCATTCACGTCCTTGAACTGTCGATACACAGACGCAAAACGTACGTAGGCAACTTCATCAAGAGCCGGTAAACCCTCCATCACCCACTCCCCCACGACTTTGGAAGGAATCTCCCGGGCACTGTAGTCCTGTAGTTTATGCTCGATATCATCTACAAAACAATCGATTTTATCCCGGCTGACATTCCGCTTCTGGCACGCTTTTTCCAGCCCCGCTGTTAACTTTTGCCTATCCCAGGGCTCCCTGCGGCCATCCTTTTTCACCAGCATCGGCAACATGACTTCCAGGCGTTCGTAAGTCGTGAAGCGCCGTCCGCAGGCAAGACACTCCCTCCGCCTGCGGGTAATCGTCGCTTCCTTGTTCAAGCGGGAATCAATAACCTTGTTATCAAGATGTTCACACCACGGACACTTCATGCATCTCCCTCTTCGAAATACAGCAAAGGCCGATTCCGCGTAATACGAAATCGACCTCCATTAACATCCTGTAGCAAGACTATGAACACCACTGTCCCAATCACGCCACAGAGGGTGTATTGGTGCAGTGTATGCTGCAGATCTGCTTTTCATATGTTTTCAGCTCATCTTGTCAATACGCCGTTGATGTCTGCCATCAGTAAATGCAGTAGCAAGCCAGAGTTTCACCATCGACAGAGCAAGATTCGTATCAAGAACCCGTCCTCCCATGCAGAGGATATTGGCGTCGTTATGCTCACGACTCAACCGGGTTGTTTCCAGGTCATGACAGAGGGCTGCACGAATTTTCCTTGAGCGGTTCGCAGCAATTGACATCCCGATACCGGTTCCGCAAACGAGAACACCTTTTTCGCCCCGCCCGGCCTCTATCTCAGCCACAACTTTGTCGGCATAGTCCGGATAATCCACAGAATCCTCGTTGTAACACCCCATGTCCAGAACCTCATGTCCCAGAGAGGTGATCAACCTTGCAACCTCCTGCTTCAGAAGGAAACCTCCATGATCCGACCCCACTGCAATTTTCATTGTCCCCTCCAGAGAAACAATCTTTTTTACATTCGTTTCATAATCAAAGAGCCATTGGTACCACCAAAACCAAAGGAATTAGACATGGCGACCTTTATCTCCATTTTACGAACCTTGTTGGGCACGTAGTCCAGATCACATTCCGGACTCGGTTCGTGCAAATTGATAGTCGGAGGAGCAATTTGCTCAGTAATACTCAGTGCAAGAAAAGCCGCTTCAATACCTCCAGCTGCACCAAGCAGGTGTCCGGTCATAGACTTGGTGGAACTTATGGCAAGTTTACCGGCATGATCACCGAAAACCTGGTGGACGGCCCGACTTTCTCCACGGTCATTCAGGGATGTCGAAGTCCCATGGGCATTAATATAGTCAATATCTTCAGGTTTTAATCCCGCGCTGAGAATAGCATTTTTCATGGCACGAACAGCACCTTCACCATCTTCCGGTGGTGCCGCAATATGGTAGGCATCGCTTGAAAGACCAAAACCGACGACTTCAGCATAGATTTTTGCCCCACGCGCCTTTGCGTGTTCATATTCCTCAAGCACAACCATGCCAGCACCCTCTCCCATAATGAACCCGTCACGATCTTTATCAAAAGGACGAGAGGCAGCTTTCGGGTCATCATTACGGGTGGAAAGAGCCTTCATCGCAGAGAAACCTGCAATCCCGAGCCCACAGATAACGGCTTCCGTTCCACCGCTGATGACAACATCACAGGTCCCACTTTTAACGTAGTTGAAGGCTTCTCCTACGGCATGAGTTCCTGCAGCACAGGCAGTGGTAAGGGTCAGGTTGGGACCTTTGCTGCCAATATCAATGGAAATATTACCGGAGGCCATGTTGGGAATCACCATGGGAATAAAGAAAGGGCTGACCTTCCTCGGGCCACGACTAAGCAGTGAATTGTGCTGTTGCTCAATATTGGGAAGCCCTCCCATGCCGCATCCAGTGATAACACCGACACGAGCGCAATTATCTGGAGTCACGGCAAACCCGCTATCTTTGAGAGCCATTCGACTGGCGACAACCCCATACTGAACAAAGAGATCAAGATGTTTGGCATCTTTCTTCTCAAAGAAATCCTCAGTCCTGTAGTCGGTGATCTCTGCGGCAATCTTTACAGCATAATCGCCTGCATCAAAGCGGGTTATAGTATCAACTCCACTTACACCAGCGCAGATATTTTTCCATGCTGTTTCCGTTCCAATTCCTACGGGGGTGACAAGACCTATCCCGGTGACAACAACTCTGCGTTCCACAATGGCTCCTCTGCTTCGCTTATTTCCAATATGCAACTTACAAATGGACAAAAAAGCCCCGCAACACGGAGGTGCAGCAGGGCGGTGAAAGTCTTACTTAAGTTTCTTCACGTAATCGATAGCATTTTGTACGGTGGTGATGCTTTCAGCATCTTCGTCAGGGATCTCAATGTCAAAGCCCTCTTCCATAGCCATGATAAGTTCAACGAGGTCGAGAGAATCAGCGCCGAGATCATCGGTAAAAGATGCTCCGGAAACGACCTTTTCTTTATCAACACTGAGTTGTTCCGCAATAATATCAATCATTTCCTGTTCAATAGCCATGTCTTTCTCCTTTTTGCGTGACGCCACACAGGCGTCGAATTGTCTGTTTTGCGTAATGCAAACCTGCTTTAATAATCTGCTGCCGTGCAGTGCCCAACAGCGGGGCCCCTCTGAGGGATACCCGAAATTACATATACATACCACCGTTAACATGCAATGTCTGGCCTGTGATATAACGTGCGTCATCAGAAACCAGAAATCTCACCGCGCCAGCCACGTCTTCACTCTGGCCGAAAACTCCAAGAGGGATACTCTTTCGAATTGTATCCTGAACGTCCTCTTTCAGTTCCGCCGTCATTTCCGTTTCGATAAAACCAGGTGCCACGCAATTGACAGTAATCCCGCGTGAGGCATATTCCTGGGCCATGGATTTAGAAAAACCCATCAGACCGGCCTTGGCTGCGGCATAGTTGACCTGTCCGGCATTACCAGTAACCCCAACCACGGAGCTGATATTGACAATCCGTCCGGTACGTTTTTTCATCATAATCTTTCCGCCTGCCTTGGAACAGAGAAAAACACCCTTGAGATTCGTCGAGAGGACAGCGTCCCAGTCTTCCTCTTTCATTCGTGCCATCAAGCCGTCACGGGTAATTCCAGCATTGTTGATCAGGATATCAATCGTTCCCGCTTCATCAATAATTTTATCAAAAGCTTCCTGTACAGCACTGGACTGCGCAACATCAAATTGAACAGCCCCTGCGCTGCCACCTGCATTGCAGATTTCTTTGACAACAGCATCCGCTGCATCAGATCTACTGACGTAGTTGATATAAACCTTTGCTCCATCACGGGCAAGCCGCAGAGCAATAGCACGACCAATCCCCCTGCTGCCACCTGTTACAACGGCTATTTTCCCTTCAAGATTCATCAGCTCAGCTCCTTTACTCTAGCAAGCAACACCGGCAGCACCTCACTGAGATTACCAACAATTCCGTAATCAGCAATGTTAAAAATGGGTGCATTCTCGTCACGGTTGATTGCAACAATGGTCTCCGCAGACTGCATTCCGGCGACATGCTGAACCGCCCCCGAAATTCCACAGGCAATATAAATCTTTGGAGCAACAGTCTTACCCGTTTGGCCGACCTGATGCGGATAGGGAATCCACCCGGCATCAACGACAGCGCGGGAAGCCGATATTTTCCCGTCCAGCAACTCCGCCAGTTCGGCAAGCAGTTCAAAACCTTCCGCATTTTCAAGGCCACGTCCTCCGGCAACAAGAACCTTCGCCTCCTGAATATTCACTGCCCCGCTCACCCCGGCCACACTTTCCAAGACCTCAACGCGACTGTCCAGTCCGCCTTCTTCGGGAACCAGTTCCCCCGCCTCAAGGACAATAACCTCACCCGCGCGGGTATCATCCCGATCAAGAGCCTTCATTACTCTCGGGCGAACAGTAGCCATCTGCGGGCGGGTATTCTCACAGACAATCGTCGCCATGATGTTGCCACCAAAGGCTGGACGGGTCTGCAAAAGTACACCATCAGATTCGCGTAAATCAAGAGAAGTACAATCGGCCGTGAGACCGGCATGCATTGTCACCGCAACGGCGGGAATAAATGCACGACCGATGGCGGTCGCTCCGGCAAGAACTATTTCCGGTTTATACCTGCGTAACAGAGCAACAGTCACCCGACAATAGAGATCTTCCCGAAAAGTTGACAGGGCCTCTGCCGCTACGACATAAACACGGTCGGCACCATGGGCAATGAGTTCTTCAGCCACTCCATCCAACTCACCAGAGAACCTGCTGCCGAAAAGCAGTGCATTCAGCTCTACACCCCGCATGTCAGCGAGACGACGCCCTTCCCCCAGGAGTTCAAGGGAGACAGGATTAAGTTCACCGCGATAATATTCACAATAAACAGCCACCCCGCGCCACTCGTCGAGATCACTCTGTTCGACCTTCTCCACCGAGATGGAGAGCGCTCCCACAGAGCAACTATCCACGCAGGTCCCACACAGGGTGCAGGTATCGCCGATAACCGGATAACCATCCTGCATGGTGATAGCACCAAAGGGGCAGCTCTCTTCACAGACGCCACAGCTGATACACAACTCTTTATCAAGAATCAACATCAGCGCACCTCCTGTCCTCGAGCAAGCTCAACAAGTTTTACGGCAAGTTGAGCCAGTTGTTCTTCAAGTGTACCCTGCAGTTCAATCCGCTTTCCTCTCGCTTCTGGAGCAAAAACCTTTGCCACCTGAGTCGGAGAACCGGGGAGACCGATACAATCGGCTTTTGCTGAAATTGTCTCAGCGTTCAGTTGTTCGATCTGCACTTTTTTCGCTTTCATTTTCCCTTTCAGGGATGGGACACGGGGTTCATTGATATTTTTCACCACGGTGAGCAGAGCCGGAAGCTTCACAGCCAGCACATCGTACCCGTCATCCATCATTCTCTCGACAACCAGTCTGGACTCATCGACTTCCCGAACCTTCTGAACACAGGTAATGAAAGGAATCCCGAGGCGTGTAGCCATACCGGGACCAACCTGACCCGTATCACCATCAATAGCCTGTTTCCCGCAGAGGATAAGGTCTGCCCCGCCAAGTGCATTGACAGCATGTTCCAGAGTGTATGAAGTCGCCCATGTATCGGAACCGGCAAAAGCGCGGTCCGAAACCAGCACAACGCGATCGGCTCCGAGAGCAACAGCATCACGCAACATTCCTTCTGCCTGTGGAGGTCCCATAGTCAGGGCTATAACCTCTCCCCCTCCCAGCTTCTCCCGAAGGCGTACGGCCTCTTCCAGAGCATGTTGATCGTAGGGGTTCATTATTGCAGCAACCCCCTCCCTTGTCAGCGTGTTAGTTTCCGGATTAAGGCGAACCTCAGTTGCATCCGGAACCTGTTTTATACAGACTATTATTTTCATGATAATCAGGAATACTCCCGGTTCAGTTCCTGACCAATAACGTTTCGCTGAATTTGATTACTGCCTTCGTAGATCTGCAGAATCTTTGCGTCACGCATCATTTTTTCTACTGGATAGTCGCACATATAGCCATATCCTCCCATGACCTGCACTGCATCGGTGGTCACCTTCATGGCCATATCGGTTGCACAGGTTTTACACATGGCACTGACACGGGACACATTCTTTGGGTGAGCGTCAATATGGCGCGCTGTAGCATAGACCAGGGCCCGGCTTGATTCAATGCCGATAGCCATATCCGCAAGCAGGTGTTGAACAGCCTGGAAAGCAATAATCGGCTTGCCAAACTGACGCCGCTGCTTGGCATAGGGAACAACCTCATCAAGAGCACCCTGAGCAAGGCCCACAGCCAGAGAAGCAATCCCCGGCCGTGAAAGATCAAGCGTTTTCATTACAGTGATAAAACCAGTTCCCGCACGTCCGACAATTCGATCTTTCGGAATCCGGCAATCTTTAAAAATAAGTTCAGTGGTCGAAGATGCCCGAATCCCCATTTTCTTTTCTTTGGGGCCGAAAGTAAACCCGGGATCCCCTTTTTCCAGGACAAAGATAGAAGCGCCACGAGGACCTCTGGCACGATCAGTGATGGCGACAATGCTGTAGATATCAGCCTCTCCACCATTAGTAATCCACTGTTTTGTTCCGTTGATCACCCACTCGTCGCCATCAAGGACAGCAGTCGTCTGGATACCAGACGCATCTGATCCGGCATTTGCCTCAGTCAAACCAAAGGCTGCAAATTTTCTTCCACTGGCAACTTCTGGCAGATATTTATTTTTCTGCTCTTCAGTACCACTGATCAGAATAGGAAAACTTCCGAGAAAATTGGCGGCAAAAGCGGTACCAACAGCAACATCCCCCCGCCCGATCTGCTCCACAGCAAGGACTATATCCATACACCCGCCACCAAAACCTCCATAGGCCTCTGGAATCGGAATACCGAACAAGTCGGCCTGAGCCATTTCGTTGAGAATTTCGCGGGGAAAGGTGTGGTTTTCGTCAAGTTCCGCTCTCTGCGGGATAATACGCTCATCAGTCAGCTGTGAGGCAATATCAACGATCATCTGTTGTTCTTCAGTCAAAAAATAATCCATTCCAGTCTCCTGTTACCATTTCAGCAGGGCTGCTCCCCAGGTAAATCCGCCACCAAAAGAACAGAGCAGGACGGTGTCACCCTTCGCTATTCGACCGGCACGATTTGCCTCATCAAGGGCAATAGGGATGGACGCGGCTGAGGTGTTCCCATATTTTGGGAGATTTATAAAAACCTTCTCTTCCGGGAAATGCAAACGTTTGGCGAGGTTCTTCAGAATCCGCATATTTGCCTGGTGAGGGATAAAGATATCAACATCTTCAGAGGTAAGCCCCTCCTTCTCCAGCACGGCATCCACCGCACTGGCCATGGCCTTCACCGCATATTTGAAAACCTCTTTTCCAGACATGCGAATCAGGGGGCCGGTGGAGCCCTCCACCCTCAGCTCAGGGTTAGTGCTTTCGGGGGCATGCATATACAGGAGTTCCCAGAGACCTCCATCTGCACGCAGATAACTCGAAAGGATACCCCGTCCTTCAGCAGCACCAAAGACCGCCGCCCCGGCACCATCTCCAAAGAGAATGCAGGTATTGCGATCAGTATAATCGAGGCGGGCAGAAAGAGTCTCCGCTCCAATCACCAGGACCTTCATCTCAGGATCTGCCTTGATATATTTGTCCGCCAGATCAAGTCCAAACACAAAACCTGAACAGGCGGCATTAATATCGTAAGCAAAGGCGTTGTCTGCGCCGAGTTCAGCCTGCACAAAACATGCAGTGGAAGGCATCATCATATGAGAACTGATTGTACCAACGACAATCAATCCCAGTTCTTTCGGATCGACACCAGCTGCTTCAAGTGCCCTGCGGGCCGCCTTTGTAGAGAGCTGCCAGTTTTGCTCATTTTTACCAGCAAAGCGTCTCGCCTCAATCCCGGTACGAGTGCGAATCCACTCGTCATTAGTTTCGACGATCTTCTCCATGTCGACGTTAGTGACAATTCGCTCAGGCAGGCAGGAGCCAGTTCCAAGTACTACAGTTCCCATTACACTTCTGCTCCTCTGGCACCGTTATTTGCAGCCAGACTTTTTTGAATAATCCCGGTCATATTTCCCTTCGCCATCGCCGCCCCCTGGAGCAACGCATTTTTGATTGCTTCAGCTGATGATTTACCGTGACAGACGATACCAATCCCATCCACTCCCAGCAGTGGGGCACCACCATACTGTTCATAATTCACCCGCTTGCGAAAGGACTTAAAGGCAGGGTAAACCAGCAGTCCACCAATTCTTGTCAACAATGTAGAGTTGATCTCGTCCCGAATCATGGTCATTGCAGCCTCAGCAAATCCTTCACTCATTTTCAGGCATATGTTACCAACGAAACCGTCGCAGATAATAACATCCACATCCCCGCGAAAGACATCGCGTCCTTCAACATTGCCTATAAAATTGAGTGAACTCTGCTTGAGAAGCGGCCATGTTTCTTTGACAAGGGCGTTCCCTTTACCGGCTTCTTCACCGATGGTGAGCAGACCAACCCGGGGATTTTCCAATCCCATGATCTGGGAATAGGCTGAAGCCATCACCGCAAACTGCAGCAGGTGGTGAGGCTTACAATCTACATTTGCCCCAATATCCATCAGAACAACAGGTTTTTTAAGAGTAGGGAAAATTGAGGTGATTCCCGGACGGGACACACCTTCAAGCCGCCCGAGTGTCCGAATTCCCGCAGCCATTGTAGCACCGGAATTTCCTGCACTGATAGCAGCACACGCCTCTCCCTGCTTCACCAGGTGGAAGGCGACAAGAACAGAGGAATCTTTTTTTTTGCGGATGGCATTCACAGGGTTGTCGCACATTTCCACGACTTCCGAGGCATGAACAATATGCAGTCTCGACACCACATCCGGAGCAAGAGACAAGGCGTTAATATCCTGCCGCAGAACATCTTCTGCGCCAACGAGGGAAACTTCCACTTCCCCGGTCTCAGCAGCAGCCGCAGCACCCTGCACCAGTATCCGGGAGCCGCGGTCTCCACCCATGGCATCGAGAGCGACACGCATAAACGTTCTCAGTCCAGATCCACATCGAGGGAGTAAACATCTCTCCCTCTATATTTACCACAGCTGCCACAGAGACGATGGGGCTCTTTGGGCGCGCCGCACTCCGGACAAACAGAAATGCCCGGTTTTTTCAGTCCATCATGGGAACGTCTCAGACGTGTACGGGAATGAGATTGTCTTCTTTTCGGTAATGCCATTTTTTTTCCTCCTGCTCAGCGTTTATACGCCAACAATATTACTTCTTTTTCAACTTGCCCAGTACGGCAAAAGGAGATGTGGAATGATCCGAACTACAGCGACACTCCGCCCTGTTCAGGTCCACTCCGCATTCAGAACATCGTCCTTTGCAGTCTGGCACACACAAAATCTGCTGCGGCAGGCTGAGATAAACCTGCTCCTGCAAGATTTCATCTACATCAATTTCCGGTGAAGTCACATAGAGAAGCTCAAGATCTTCCTCCCGACTCTCCACCTCAGCATCTACGGGCACAGCCTCTTCACCTGCGATCAGCGTGTATGCAAAACTCTCACTGAAGGTCCAGAGAGTTTCAGTTGCACATCGACTGCAGGGAATCATCATTTTTCCACTGACATCTATTTGAAGAACAACACTGTCTTCCCTCTTGCGACGGGCCATAAGCACACCGTCCAACTGTACCTTGCCATCCCCTGAATCCAGCTCAAGGATGTAATTATCAAGCACAATCTTCTTTGGTGAAGTCGACAGCTCTTCAAAGCGTAATTTCATTGTTGCCCCCGTCAGACTCGAGAGAGTAGAAACAAAAGCAGTCAGAATAATAACTTTCGTCCGAATAGGCCAGTAAAAAAATATACATTTTATGAGAAACTCATCAGGACCCACGCCTGCCGGCGATCTCCGCCTTCATTAAAGAATATGTGCGAGGCGCTCCGAGGCCTTTCCCAGCCGCAGGGAGACTCTTTCGAGAACCCACTCCAGCAACTCGCAGGCCAGTTTCGGCTCTTCTTCGCGAATCTTCACCCAGGCATCCACAGAAAGCAGCGCAATATGCGTCTCCTCCACAGCAACGGCCCCGGCAGCATGAGTATCCAGCCCGGTAAACAACTTCTCCCCAAGAGGCGCTCCAGGATCAAGCAGAGCTATAATTTGGGTCTTCTCTTCAAACCCTGTCTGCTCTTTGATACCAACCCTCCCGGAAAGAATAAAGCCCAGACCTTCCACGGCATCTCCACAATCGAAAATCTTCTCACCGGCAGCAAAATGCTGCTCCTGCAATGCAGAGATAAAAGATTCCGATCCTTTGAGAAAAGGCAGTGTAGACAAATCGAACCTGGCACTGCTCACTTTTTTCCCTCTTCAAAGGAGGCAATCTTTTCTTCGATGGTCTTGACCAGTCCTGAATATTCATCAGTACGCAGGATAGAGCGAAACTGTTCCTGATAGTTTCTAATCAGACTGACGCCCTCAATGTTGACATCGTACACCATCCACGTCCCGCTCCTCTTACTCAGGATATAGTATATGGGAAAAGATTTCTGCCCGTCGTTCACCTCAGTTGAAACCTGCGCACGGTCGCCACTTACCCGTTCGCCGTTATACTTCACTGTATACTTTCCTGCCTGCGTCTCTTCATCCTCAAAGCGCCCGATGTAGACATTTTCAAGCAGCTTCGTCATTAAGCCGACAAAGTGGGTGCGTTCCTTTTCATCAAGCCCGCGCCATGACTTGCCGAGGACCCGCTTTGACATCTCGCGAAAATCAAAACCTTTTTTAACCTCTTCCATGATCTTTGCACGGCGCTCCACCTTATGTTCCGCACCCTTCATGTCCGAGCTCTGAATAATCCCGGTCAATTGATCAATAATCGGTTTCATTGTCGCTTCCGGATCAGCAGCAGCCATTGCCACACCTGCGGAGAAAAGCAGCACAGCCAGCATTACACATTTCATTTTCATAATATTGTCACTCCATCAATTCCAATATTTCTGCGGCAGTTACTTCGCACTGCCAAAAGCAAATTTACTAATCAGTCCCTCAATATCCACAGAGGATTCCGTATCAAAAATAACCCCGCCCGCCTTGAGCAGTGTTTCATCTCCACCGGGGCTCAACTCAATATATTTCCCGCCAATAATCCCCTGCGTTTTTACCGAAGCCATAGAGTCAGCCGGAACTTCCACACTGCTGTCAAGGCGTAATACCAGTCTCGCTGCGTCATGCTCATTCAGTTCAATCCTTGATACATCTCCGACAACCACGCCGGCAACCTGAACAGTCGCACCCTGCTTAACCCCTGAGACGTTGTCAAAGATAGCCTTTATCTCATAGGTTTTATCGCCAGTGAACGAACCCGAACCAAACCCGAAGCTGCTGATCAGATCCTCAATATCCAGCGCTGATTCTGTTTCTTGAATTCTGTCCCCGTCATGGAGCTCTTTTGTGGATTTTCCAAGAGCAAGTTGGACGTATTTATCACCGATAATCCCCTGTGATTTCACAAGAGCAGCGGTATCGGAGGGAATCTTCACCCCATTCTGAATCCGCAGCAGCAGTTCAGCCTTCTGCCCCTCACTCAGGTTTACACTCACCACCTCTCCAACATCGACACCAGATATCTGAACGGCTGCTCCTTTTTTTACGCCGGAGACATTATCAAACACGGCATTGAGAGTGTAGTTTTTATTGCCGGTCAGAAAAGGCACTTCTCCAAGTTGGAAGGCAAGCCAGCAAAAGGCTGCAAAACCAAGAACCACAAAGAGGCCAACAATCGTTTCTAACAATCCTTTTCTCATAATGTTTCCGTTTCCACATTGCGACTCTGGTAAATCTCACCCATCGTCGTTTTGACAAACTCTTGAATTTCCGTTTTTTTAGACCACTGAATCGCCTCTGGGCTGTCAAAAACGTCCACATTTCCATGATTAAGAAGAATCACATTGTCCGCAAGATTGAACACCTTGGGGATATCATGACTGACGATAACAGAGGTAAACCCATACTGCCGTTGTGTACGCGCAAAAAGGTGATAAATTTCTCCTGTCATCACCGGGTCCAGCCCCGTAGTAGGTTCATCAAAAAGCATAATGGAAGGTGTGAGCATCATTGCCCGCGCCAGCCCCACACGCTTTTTCATTCCGCCGCTGAGCTGAGCAGGATATTTCAACTCGTGCCCTGCCAGATCAAACCGCGCAAGCATTTCTATCACCTGAGAGTGAATCTCTTTTTCGCTTTTTTTGGTTCGCTCACGTAATGGCATGGCCACATTCTCAAATACGGTCAACGAATCAAAAAGAGCTGAACTCTGAAAGAGAACTCCGAAGCGGGTCCGCAACTGATTTAATTTCCGACCACGAATGGCGGTGATATCTTCTCCATCAACAAGAATAGACCCGGAGTCTGCATCAAGCAGACGCAGGACCAGCTTCAGGGTTACACTTTTCCCCTGCCCGCTCCCCCCCGCAATAACAGTCGTCTTCCCGGCGGGGATGGTAAAGCTGATATTATTCAGAACGTGCTGCAGTGAGCCGTCCTTGCGCTTGAAACTCTTACATATATTGATAAATTCTATGACATTTTCACTCATAATTCCCTCTCAGAGCAGGACTGCGGTCAGAAGATAATCGAAAACCAGCACAGAGATGGAAGAGAGGACCACCGCCTGAGTCGTCATTCGGCTCACCGATTCAGCACCAAATCCGGCACCGCGAATCTGCTGCACAAAAAATCCACGACCACAGCAAATCCACACAACAAGGCCGGCAAACACAAAGGATTTTACCACCCCCAGCCAGATGTCATGGTTCGTAACACTACTGCGCATCCCCTCGAAATATGCTCCGGGGCTCACTCCCATCATGCTCACCCCTGCAAGGTAACCGCCAAAGATTCCCACCACATCAAAAAGTGCAGTCAGCAACGGAATGGAAATCAATGCAGCGAGGAATTTAGGGGTAATGAGATATCGGTAGGGATCAACCGCCATGCACTGCAGAGCGTCAATCTGCTCTGATATTCGCATAATCCCGAGTTCAGCAGACATGGCGGATCCAGCCCGGCCTGCCACCATCAATGCCGTAAGCACAGGCCCAAGTTCCATAATAATGGAAAGAGAGACAGCTGAGCCGAGAAAACCGTCAGCACCGAAGCGATTAAGCGAGTAGTAGCCCTGCAGTCCCAGCACCATTCCGGTGGAAAGCGCAGTGAAAAAAACAACCACCATCGACCCTGAGCCGATGAATTTGATCTGCCTGAGAAGTTCTAAGAAGCGAAATGGCCGTTTAAAAATACCAAGGATTGCCTGGAAGAAAAAGTTCGTCATCCAGCCAAGATCCTCAAGAACATAGAGGGCTGTATCGCCGAGTCGCGCCAGTGGATTAGACATATGATCGATAAAACCTCAAGAGCCGGGGAAATAGATGGAACCAGCTTCGATCCCGGAAAGAGCTGCAGAAAAAAAATTTGTCGCCAACAATGAAATCAGGAAAAAGACCTCCTCTTTCAAGGTGCAGACAATACGAGCCGCAAATCTAAAGCGAAACTGGCCGGAAGTCAATACGAGGGGGCCCTCCATGCGCAATCTTTGTGAAATTCCCCACTCCGGGAATAAGGCTTGTCTTTTCATCCACGGTGTGGCTTTTTAGATGCTCAATTCATACGAATTAAAGATAAGGGTCCCTTGAATAACCAGTCTTTCGCCCATCTTCTTCGTTACAGTCAAAAATTTATCCTCCGCCAAAGCGAGGAACGAGACGTCGAGGTAAGTGATAGACTCCGATATCAAACATGGCTGTAATAAATTTCCTCCTGTGCCTCGAATATGGATGAAATCCAAGATTATTCAAGGTCCCCATAAATGTACGTAACCAATCACTTGATTACAGAGCGAAGCTGGAACTCATGAGAGCACTCAAAACAATTATCGACAATAACGCCGCCCTGACACAGCTTATGGAAGACGCAAGGACCATGGACGCCGTAGCACTGGACACTGAATTCCTCTGGGAACGAACATTCTTCCCCCGTCTCGGCCTTATTCAGCTTGGTCTTTCCGACGAGGCCTGCTTTCTTATCGACCCCCTGGCCATCACTGACCTCTCCCCTCTGGGCGACCTGCTCGCCGACAGTAGAGTGGTAAAGATTTTCCATGATGCCTCCCAGGATATGAGCATTCTCTCCCAGGCCACAGGGGTGACACCCCGCAACATCTTTGACACCCGTCTCGCTGCAGGTTTTGCGGGTTTTCCAGCAACCCTCTCACTTTCCAATCTCGTAGAGGTCTTGCTCAACATCCATCTCGATAAAACCGAGACCCGCACCAACTGGCTCAAACGCCCGCTCACAGAGAAGCAGGTGAGCTACGCTCAGGATGACGTCCGTTATCTGCGTGCAGTGCGAGTACTTCTGCTTTCCCGCATTGTTGAACCCGCAGTAAAAAAATGGCTGGCGGAGGAGATAGAACTTCTTGACCATCCGGAAAACTACAACACCTTCCTGCGCACCGACCGCAGTAAAAAGATTAAAGCCGGACAGCACCTGCTCCCGAAAGCCCGTGAAGTTCTGCGCCGTCTTGCCCAGTGGCGGGAAGAAACCGCCGAGACCCGTGACCGCCCGCGCGGCCATATTCTCCAGGACAATATTTTGTGCGATATCTGCAATACTCTGCCCACATCCCGCAGTGAGTTGCAAGAACGCACCGCCATCTCCGACAAGGCCTGTCAACACTACGGCGATGAACTTATTGCCCTGCTGGCGAAATGGCGGGCGGAAGGGGAACCGTCTCTGGCCGGTGAGAAACGTCCGAAAAAGATGAATCGGCAGGAAGAGAAAATGCTGGTAGAGCTGCACAATTATATTGATACCACCGGAGAGACTCTCGGAGTCGCGTCCGGCCTGCTCGGAAATAATGGAGAGATAAAAACATTAACGCGTTTTCTCTGCAGTAAAAAAGACAGTAAAAATACAGCTCTGCGCCAGCAACAGGGCTGGCGACGAGAATTTCTGACGGACTTCTTCCGTTCAGTTCAGTGAGGCAACCCGCCTGATTTTCAAAAAGGCAACAGCGGCCAGGCCGGATGAGATCGCAGCCACAAAACACCCCGGTTATAAGGCCGCTGCAGATTCCAGACCCGCGTGGTTTACAACCAGGTTCCGATGGTGTCGGTGTCGATTTACGGTACCCTCCTGCAAAGATGAGGAAAAAGAAATCAAGAAAACCTTTCCCCAATTCCGGCATGACATTAATTCGAAAAAGCCTTCAATCCTGGTCAAAGGGTACCTTGACCAAAAGAACTCGACGTTACAGATGTGGGACAGCCATCCCTGATCATGTCAATCACGCCAGCAACACGCTGATCTGTAATCAATCTCTTCAGAGTATCAGGCAACGATGCCCGAAACTCATGCACGAGCAGACAATACGTAAATAACAATCTGTCAGTGTCTCAAGGGGGGGACGTCTTCGTCAACCAGTTCACCACTTCTATTCTGTCCACCGCATCTTTCCAGCGAAACAACGATTTCTCCACTGTTTTCGATGAGATCAACAACCTTCAGATTTGTCGTCGGACAGCCCGTTACCAGAATTCTCGGACGGCTGGCACCCCTGGCCTGGTATTCTGCCGTGTCCCCCCGCTCCTTCACAAGCTCTATCGCCTGTTCCATTTCCTCCTTCCGCACTGGCAGGTTGTATTCAAGCCATCCCAGTGATGTCATCATCTTTAATCATCTTTGCAACTTTCTTTTATTCCTTGAACACTTCATCAAGAATGAGAGATCTACTCTTAAGAAAGTATCCATTATAAAATTCAAATTCATGAATTCTTCTAAAAATTTAAAAAACGACCTGACATTTCACTCCTGCGGGTAATTTTAAATGAGGATTTGACAATTCTAATCGTACTCCAAACGTACTACTGGCAGCATCCAATACCTGGTCAACGATAACGACTTTAGCTGTATGACTGCTACTTACCGGTACGTACATCTGTACTTTTGCTGTTTGACCTACTTTAATAGAATCCAGGTACTTCTCTGGAACTACCAGTTCAATAACAAGTGGATTAAGTTGAGCTACCGTAATAAAATGTTCTTCCCCCACATACTCGCCAGGAGCTCCTAATCTTTCAACAACAACACCATTTATAGTACTACGAATAGTACGTAACGCCAGTCGCTCTTTTACTTCGACAAGCTGCAACTCAGCCAATTGGATCTCAGTTTCCAACTCATCTTTGTCATGAATTGAAATAAGCTTTTTCTTGTACAACTGTTCATTTCTTACCATCTTTCGTTTAGCAAATTCAACCCTTGCTTGAGCAACTCCCACTTCCGCTTTTTCAACTCCAGACTTTAATTTGGCAAGAATCTGTCCCTTCTTAACCCAGGCTCCTCGCTCAACAAGCACCTCTTTTAGAATTCCTGGTACATGACTGCTATAGTCAACCAATTCCTCTGGTTCTACCAGCCCATCAAATGGCGGTAAATCAGCCCCTGTTGCACTCTCGCAAAAGAGAAAAAACAATAAAATAAACAGTCCTGTTCTCATTCGATTATCCTGTTTAATTATCATTCAGCAGTTCCAGAGAATGAAAGGAGATCTCTCTGACCTTGTGCCTGATGAAAGAGATTACGCCTTATTCTGGCATGATCTTTCTCAATTTTCCGCTGCACATAATTCATTAACAACCTGGCTGTTACCTGCCCGAAACAGGTCTGTCCTAAAATACGCATAGCACACTGCACCGGCAACCCACTACGTTCGCCTTCTAAAAGCAGGTCTTCCAGAGAGAGCATCGTTTCATGGCTGCCCGGATCTCCCTGACGGCCACAACGTCCCGCCAATTGACGATCGATTCGAGCAGCGTCATGACGTTCTGTTGCGATAACATGCAAACCACCCAAATCTAAAACCCCTTTACCAAGAAGGATATCAGTCCCTCTTCCTGCCATATTAGTTGCAATAGTTATAGAACCTCGATTTCCTGCCTTACGTACTACATTGGCTTCACTCTCATCATGTTTTGCATTCAGAACCTGATGATCCAAACCTCTCTCTGTTATCAGAGCAGATAAGTATTCTGAGGCTGACACAGTCAAAGTACCTACAAGCACAGGCCTCTCTTGTTGATGTAACTCACAAATTCGATCAACGACTGCAGACCATTTTTGTTGCTGATTTCCATAGACTCTAGTCTTCAGTTTTTTCCTGATGAGCGGGCGATTCGGTAAAATCCTGATTGTTGGTAAATGGTATACCGACCAGAACTCTCCCGCAACCTCTTTAGCTGTGCCTGTCATTCCTGACAGACGTAAATATCGTCGGAAAAACTTTTGATAACTAATTTTTGCCAGGGTTTCTCGCCTCTGCGTCAGTGCACATCCTTCTTTAAGTTCAATAAGCTGATGCAACCCCTGTTCCCAGGACCTGTCTTCCATAACCCTTCCAGTAAACTCGTCAATGATCTGGACCTTCCCATCCCTTAATAGATACTGTTTATCTCGATGGTAGAAATTGATTGCTGTAAGTGCCTGCTGGACAGTCGATTCACGCCTGACCAGACCTTTCCAAAGAGGACCCAACAACTCCACATGATGTTCAATTTGTTGTTTCCCATGTAGAGTTAATCGTAATCTACGACGAGCCAACTCTAATATATAATCTTCTTTTTCAGTTAATTTATTCGCTACATCCAAGGCCTGCTGGAGGAACTGCCTTTCTTCGTCACCACCATGGCTGCCCGAGATAATCAGTGGCGTACGCGCCTCATCGATCAGAATACTATCAGCCTCGTCAACTATCGCAAAATGCAAACCGCGCAGTAACACCTGTTTGCTCCTCTGACTGCTGCTATGAAGATATTCCATCTGAAGCAATGATGCATCAACCCGATCAGACAGGCTGAGCCGATCACGAAGATAATCAAATACAATCTCCTTATTCGTCACATACGTAACATCACAACCATAAGCTTTACGTCTTTCAGAGGGCGTGAGTCCATGGACAACACAACCCGCCTTTACCTTCATTGCCTGAAAAAGTGGTCCCATGCTCCTGGCATCACGAGATGTGAGATAATCATTGACTGTTATGATATGGACAGGGACACCCGCCAGTGCCATGGTTACTGCTGGTAGAGTTGCGGTCAATGTCTTTCCCTCACCAGTTTCCATTTCTGCAACTCGACCCTGCAGCATAACAAGCCCACCCAACAGTTGACTTTGATAATGCCTCATCCCAAGAATGCGGTCAGAAAATTCACGGACCAATGCAAAACAAGACTCTATAAGATCGCGCCTGAAACCTTTTGTATGCAGCTCTAGACGAAGATTATCAACCTCTGCACCTAACTTTTGGTCATCCATCAGGCCATATACAATGCCTGCATCATCAATAGCACGAACCATCTTTTTTAATTGGCCATGTTGCGAGAATCCATTAGCCCAAAAGCCATGAAGTGTGTGTGCGAAATTCTCCATTCGGCTCAACCGAAAGTCAGGCTTTTCAGGACGGACATCGTGTGTGGCTGGCGGCGGGCTATTATTAAAATCGAAGTTCATTTTTATACCTGGAGAGTAAAACGCCGTAACAACAGACGCCTGAGGCCCCTATACCAGCGCCAGGCTAAGGGTTCTGGCTTATGTTCAAACCGGACATATACTCTTTCACCCACTTTATCAATTGGAGAGTTGTCCAGCTGAATATCGAATTGGAAAAGTCTTTCTATAGAACGTGGCCTGTCAGAACTCCGTGGATCAAGTACAAATGGTCCACCGCCTTCTAAACTCAAAACCATACTGGGCAAGACATCGCTGGCTTCTGGAACTTCACGGATCACAGTTGCTGGAAGCACCTGATCAATCTGATCAGCCAATCGGACCTCAACTTCTCTGATATCACCTCGAACTTGCTCAATATCGGCTTGAGGTACAACCACTCGTACCCGTATTTTATTCTGATCTAAAACGTAACCAAGCAGAGTACCCCGCCTGACATAGTGCCCTGGAAGATCTACTTCATTTTCCAAAAAAAACAGGCCATGATTTGAACTTTTTACATGCAGTGCTTGCTGGCGCTCCCTGGCACGCGCCAGCTCAGCTTCTATTCGTCCGACTTCCTCTTTAATCAGAGCTGCTTCAGACCGGTCTCCCGACAAAGACACTTCATAACGCACATGATATTCGGTAAGTCGAGCATGTAATACATCTACCTCTACATCTACCTCAGGGTCTTCAATTTGCATAAGGAGGGTTCCTGGCTCAACGATACTGCCATTTGGAACAGGTATTTCAGTTATAAAACCAGATGCTCCAGCGTATACCTGAGATTCTTCTGGAGCCATTGTAACTCCTTGACAATAGGTATTGTAAGAGACAGGAACTGCAACTAAGAAGGTGAGAACAAAAGCTATCGGTGCGATTACTACAAGAAAAATTCGTCCCCGTTTTCTTCGCATATGCATATCCTTAAGCAAATACTTAATTATCCTGACCAATGGAGCAACCAACATGCCGTACCCGGCCCACAGAGCAAGCAATACACCAATAAAAAAAAACTTGCCTGCTACGAACAAGATGATACGAATTGATAGAAAAAATCTATAAACAAATGAGATTATTGCATAAAACAATAACCACCGAGCCTCTCCAGATCCGTCTGTATTTGCTTCAGCCTGTTCCACCCCCAGTAAATATTTTTTACACAGATAACCAACATACTGGCTACTCCGTTGTCCAAGGTTTGGGATTTCTAAATAATCGGCTAAAACATAGTACGCATCAAAGCGTATGAGTGGATTACCATTAAAAAGCAGTGTTGAGATACCTGCAATCAACATAATATTAAAAAGTGCCGAACGAATCATCCCCGGCTCGACATTCAACCACAGTAACAGTGCCACTGCAGCGGCAAACATTTCTACCATGATCCCTGCTGCACCCACCAGCATACGCTTATACTTGTCTCTAAAAGCCAACGATGCAGAAGCGTCAACGTAGGGGATAGGCATAAAAACCAACAGCATTATACCTATTTCATGAACTTCACCGCCCCACCTTTTCACCATATAGCCATGGGCGAACTCATGTAGAACTTTCAACATCGGATATAAAAGACTAATGAGAAGAACATTCTCCATCGATATCAAAGAATCAGTAATATTGGAGGTCAGATCCGTCCAATGCAGTACAGCCAAAAAAACAGCGGTACAAATTACCCCAATCCATATCAAAAAAAATTGCCAGGTCAACAAGAATTGGACAGAGGGAAGAGTAGCAGTTAGAAAACGATCAGGATCAAACAATGGAAACCGAACAGACATGGGCGAACGCAAAATTGCCAGCAAACGATTTTTCTTCTCTCGCATACGCCGCTGCTGCAATTCTGCAAAATCAGGCAAAGTACTTGTCTGCAGGAGATCAGAACGAAACAACTGAGACAACAAATCTATAACCTCATCCTGGGTTGGCATGTGATCACCCATTTCAGCACACGTCTTTTCCCATATTTGGTTGAGGCTTCGTCGCCCATCCATCAAGCCAATTACCTGATAGGCCTCAGGGGAAAATCGGTGATGTCGTCCTTTAAAATTATCCTGAATCACATACCAGTCTTTACCACGATAGCAATGCTTATGTATTTGCACATGACTGCGCAGACGAGGTTTTAGCGGGGCAACACGATACCATGACTGACTAAAAAGAGATTGGCTCATATTGTATTTCCACCTTCCTTAGGAAAACCAACTCCAAAAAGAGAGTCGCAGCCAGTCATACATATCTCTGGTCCAAATAGAAAAGAGATTTCTCTGATCTATAGTGATCTTCCCTATTCCCTCCATACCTGGTCGCAAACTGCTATCAATGGAGTCCAATTTCGCCTCAACCCGAAAATAGGTCCGCCCCTCTTCAGCCTTTGATATTGGAGTGATTTTAGAAATGGTGAACGTATATTTCTTACCAGGCAATGAGGAGAGCACCAGGGCTCCCTGTTGTCCTAATTTAACATCCCTGATTCTTCTTTCATCAACTTTGAGTATAACCCGATACGCATCCAGGGGAGTCACCTCGAACAACACCTCCCCCTGCTCCACGGAACTGCCAAGACGCTGACTTAAATCGCCACTGACAACCAGGCCTGCAAAAGGTGCTTTTAAAAGAGTACGATCAAGTTTAGCCGTAATCAGATCAAGTTCAGCCTGGGATTGATCCAACTGTGCTTCAATTATCTTAGAGAGTGGCCTGTCATGTTTTGCAACCGCCTCTTGAAATTGTCGTTTAAGTTGCCGATGACCGCTCTTTTTAGAAAGACTAACCAGCCGTAAATCACGATCATCCAGTGCACAGAGTAACTGTCCCTTTTCAACCAGGTCACCTGCTCTTGCGGGTGCCTGATCAATAAAGCCACTAAAAGGAACGACCACAGCCCGGCGAACCTCTCCTTCCAAAGCAATATCAGCAGACACCCGATAGTCTCCGTGCATAAAACTGAAAAAAATCACTAAAGCGGATATGAGCAACAATGCAAGTTTACGACCGATATACCCTTTACCGAACAATCGCTCCAGCTGCTGCTGGCCAGCCTTTTTAATTTTTACAAATAATGGCCGATCGTTGAGATATTTATTCTCCAGAGCTGGACCAACCAACGATATCACAGCTCTAAAAAACTCGACATCTCGATCTGTAAAGGGTTGCCCTGCGGCTCTTTCACAGGTTAGCCCACCATAATATCGATCCTTTCCATAAAGTGGAAATGTGACAATCGAAGCCATCGACTGTTGACGTGATAAAACTTCATGCTCACGATTTATCAACACCTCATCGTCAGTCGCGGGATAGATTATTTCTCGCCGTTGTGCAATGGCCTCATCCATCACCCGCTCAATAGCCCGGGTCAGGTTCATTTTCTTCCCGACATCCGAACTGTGTGAGACAGCTTGCAATTTCAGTCGTTTACCATATAAAAACCCCAGGCTGATCCGTTCACAATCGCCAGCCACTGCCAGTTCAGTGGTAAAAGCAGTCGCCGCTGACTCAAAAGTTTCTTTGTTAAGAGTTATTGCCAACATATCGACGGATGTCTTCAAGCGATGTAAAAGTGCCTGATTGTCATCAACTTGCTTACGTCGCACCAGCAATTCTAACCAGGCTGTACCCCATTGCAGTTTTTCCATAATCGACTTTAACTGGGATTCTGAGGCAGCCGAAACCTCCAGAGCAATCACACCATACAGGTTTTCATCCACCATAATGGGATAGGCAATGGCATACTGATTTGCGACTTCCAACTCAGCCAGCAATCCACAATGTTCATCGAGCACCCTCTCAATCACATCTGACAAGAGTGAACAGTTTGCGCCAGTTTCAGGCCAACGTGCAACTGGCGCAAACTGTTCACTCTTGCTTGCAACAATGAGTAAACTTTGGATAGCCCCTGCGATACTTTCACTCTGCAATGTTAACCAGGATTGATAATACTCGTCCTCACTGCAAGCAGAGGTAAATGCACCCCATAATTCTGAGGATCTCTCCTGCTGATTGCCTGTCCCTGAAGATTCGTTACCCTCTATAGACTCAGATGTGTCAAACATTTTAATGGAGATAAAGTTTAAATATTAAATTTTTTATGAGTTTACCGAAAATACGAAAGTAAAACATCACCTTACCATAAACTCTTCAAATTTATTACAGAGACATTCACACATCAGCAGGAGAGGCTGACGGAAACAAAAAATCCGCCATCGTCATCACAGGAAGACTATGCCGGATTTTTTATGTGCGAGAATCGTTTCAATCTTTCTTTACTTCAGGGATGTTCAAATTTAATACTCCAAAGAGTTTTTCATACTCATTCATCGTATTTGTAAGCAGAACGGCAAGTCTCTTTGCAGCATAGGGATTAAGCGTCATTCGATCTGATAATGCGACAGTTAAATCCTTTTGACCAGCATGCCAATTCTGATTCGTCCCAAAGAGTAAAGTGACTTCTTCGCGTGTACTTGAAACATTACATACATTTGCATAGGTACTGCGCATGTTTGAACCATCCCAATTAATTTTGGTCTGTTCCGGCTCTTGAACACCAGAGCTTTCTTCAACCGGGCTTGTTTCTTCTTTAGTCATTACGTTTCTCCTTTTTGGACAATATATTATATATTAAACACTTACAAAACATCACTGCTACGTTTGCAGATGTATTCTGTAATCTCTTTTTCTCCTTTACTGCATTATATCCGACAGGTATTCTGATTTTTTATTTCTCGTGTAATAACTGGTGTTTGGACTAAAGGTTTATTCCATCGCACCTCGTTATTGTCTTTTTTTACTTCAAGATAATTATCAACCCATCGCCAACTCTTGTTTTTCTGTTGATTCAGACGCTGCAAATCTTCGTTAAACAATCGTTTCTTTTTATTTTTACGACGTCCGGAAGCAACACTCCAGCCTGAGACTCCGGCAACTATCAGTTTTAAATCATTTCTACTCTCAGTTTGTAAAAATAGATGTTGATTACCCTCATTACTCGGTTTATCTGCACTATTATTGACGTATAAATCAACCAACACTGGCATGTCAACTTCGTTAGACACCTGGTCAGAGTGAGTTCGCGCTCCCTGCGGAACGGGGATATCAGCCTGTGTTGCATAGTAACCCATCTCTTCACTTGCGACTGTCCCACCATGGTGACGAGCTGGTTCATCCTCATAGACAGAATGCCACATATCAAATTGATTCTGACCTGTGTAGCCACCGACTATATTTTTAACATCTCCTGAACTAAAGACATACGGGGAATAATTATTAAACCTCTCCGTCATAAACCTGAAAGTATTCCAGCCGTCATCATAAAAAATATCTTCGCTTAAATCTCCATAGAGTATGTCATTGCCAAGACCACCTATCAGGATATCCGAACCTGGGCCACCATCAAGGATATCGTCCCCACCAAATTCGTAGAAAGGCGTAATTGATGAAACTCTCCCTCCAGAAAAAGAGATACGTCCGTTATCACCTAGCAGGACATCGTCACCATTTTCGCCATACAATCTATCAGACCCCATGCCTCCGAGTAAGACATCATCACCACCTCCACCTCGTAACACATCGTCACCACCTATATTTCGAGGTTCAGTCACAACACTGGACAACCTTCCTCCACTGAAAATGGCTATACCATTATCACCTAAAAGAACATCACGGCCATTACCACTTGTTACTCGGTCAGAGCCATCACCACCCATCAGGAGATTGTTACCAGAGCCGCCATTTATGTCATCATTGCCTCCGGTTCTCGTTGATTCTGCAACGACCTGAGAAAGCCTTCCGCCGCTCAGTCGCACACTACCGTTATCTCCAAGAACGACATCAGCACCACTGCCACTGGTTATTCTATCGGAACCATCACCACCAATGAGGACGTTGTCACCAGAACCTCCATCTATAGTATCATTGCCTCCCCTTCTTGTGGAACTCGCAATAATTTGAGATGCTTTTGCTCCACTCAGTCGTATACGGCCATTGTCGCCGAGGATTAGATCATCACCACGACCGCCGGTAATTCTGTCGGAACCATCACCCCCCAAAAGTACATCGGCGAGTGTACTGCCCAAAATCCTATCTGCTCCACCACCTGTAGATGAGGTTGAGATAAGCTCAACCAGCTTTCCTCCGCTTGATGTTGCCTGGCCATGGTCACCAACGAAAGCAACGCCTGTGTTCCAGTCTCTGGCATCAAGGAAATCTGAGCCAGCCTCACCAAATCCGACAACCAGGCCATCTGAGCCAGCACTCCTGTCATGGAGTGAAAGGCTATCATTACCAGCGCCAAGATAAACGGTTGTAATAGAATTAGACGGAGAACCAAGCACGGTAACATCATCGTTGCCGCTCCCCAGTCCAAGATTAAAACCGCCAGTAAACGAACCGCCAGCTGTAAAAGCTATATCAGCTCTATTTACAGAGGTACCAAGACCATAAACTCCTTCCTGATCTATTGTTATTGTTCGGCCAATGGAACTTCCACGATCACTGATGTTCAAAGTATTGGTTCCTGTACCACCATCGAGCTGGAGGTCCCCAAGAATATTATCAAGGGTCCCGCCCATGTCAGGGGCATCGGAGGAGATGTTGAAGATGTCATTGCCCTCACCACCCAATAACCGCGTCATCATGTGAGGATGTGTTGACTGAACCATAAACGTATCTGCACCTCGTCCACCATCCAATTCAAGGACTTCAAGTTCGCTCGGGAAAAGAGTTGTAACCAAACCCCCCTTAATTATCGTATCCCCCGTGACGATAAATTGATCGTTATTATCTGCGCCCACCCACTGCAAGACATCATGATCATCCTCACTCACCATTCGGACGGAGATACTTTTGACCTCGTCAATATCAAAAACCTGTGATATTTGCCCTCCAGGTTCAAACCCTAAATCAGCTTCCACCGTGAGTGATCGGCCACCAGCCACCGAAGGGTTACTTTCTGACTCTATGATCCTGACATTGTCATCATCTGGGGTTCCGACAATATAGAGTACTCCATCTACCAGCGAGACACCGGAAAGAAATGCCGATGATGTAAATTCTACCTGGCCGTTGTCATCATCCTGTAACGCTACTACGATGTCAAAAACACCCGGAGTGGCATACGCGTGATCGAGACTAAAACTACGCCCTCCACCGACAATACTTTCCATGCTCAAGGCAGATCCATCACCCCAATTTACCGTTACGTCATGGGTATCGAGACTGCCTGGATCAATGAAAGAACCACCTACTGTTACGGTTTGGTTAGGTGGTAGCACAGCACCTGGGATGGCTGCACTGTTACTCTGGTCGATAAAGACAGGAACCACGTTGTTCACCGTCACTGAGGTTGGGCCGACGGCATCAATAACGATGGCTTCGTTTGAATCAAGACCCACGAGCAGGTTTCCGATCAAGCCCGCGTTTGACACAGCGCTATCGACCGCCGATTGTATGTGATCGCGCAGTGCAGAGGCATCACCGAATTCGGCCGCAGTGACCGCAACGAGGAACGTAACTCCATTGAGTTCAAGGTTGAACGAAACATCCGAATTGAGGTTATCATTAATGCGAGCTCCCGCAATTACTGCTTCGGCAGCCGAGCTGTCAGCCAGCATATCGTAGCGCAGGCCATCGATCACATCCTGGCCCGCCTCGAAATCGATCATGTTATTCGCATCAAGTTTTACCAGCACCTTGAAGACGGGGTTACGGTCCAATTCACCAGCAACTCCGGCATTCGCATCCGTCAGGGCCAGATCAACCGCCGTTTGGACGTGGTTTGCCAGAGCCAAAGCAGAGGAAAGACCCTCGACCCTGAGGGTAACGGCCGTACCGTCATAGACCAGTTCAAAGAGAGTCGTGGCGATACCGTTCGTGAGGTCACGGGCCGCAGCAATTTCTGCCTCGGCACCCGTGGTATCAGCCAGCGTATGGCCGAGTTCAATCTCCAGGGCATCTCCAGCACCAACCTTCACCAGCACGTCTTCGGCAGCACCAAGATTCAACGCCTGAAGCTGGTCGTCAATGGTGCTTTGCAGATGCGTAGCCAGCTGATCCGCCGTGGCGAAGGAGCCAGCAAACACCATAACCGAAACACTGACACCGTCATAGACCATGTCAAAGCTGACCGCATCGATATCAAAATCGGTTCCGGTGCGAGCGTTGTCAATCAGGGCGACGGCCGCCGAGGTATCATTTAATGAATGTCCAAGCCCTATTTGAAGCTGACCATTCACATCGAGGCTCAGAAGTACATCCCCGGCCTCAGTTAAACCGGCTAATTGCCTGTCGACTGCATCTTGCACGTGGCCAAGCAACGCCTCGGCAGACGAGAAGCCTTCGACGTTGACAGAGACATTAGTCCCATCGTAGACCAAATCGAAGCTTGTAGCCGTCAATGAGTTTTCACCATCCCGCGCAGCAGCTATCGCGTCTTGGGCTGCCAAGGTATCGGCCAGGGTGTGAACGACCTCCCGTTCGCAGCCGAGCTTCGAGAACCCGCCATCGTCATCTGTCAATGTTGCAGTAATGAAGAAATCATCTGTTGAGGTAACGGATGGATTGTCATCCTGATACTGATGGGACACAGTGAATGTTCGCGTCCCCGGATCAAAAGTAACGTTAGATATCAAGCCGGCATTACTGAGATCGATGGTTTCAACATTTCCGACTTCCAGGGGATTGCCCCAATCTATCGTTAGAGTATGAGTATCCAATGAGCCGATATCAGTAAACCTGCCTGACAGGACAATCGAATCATTCTCATCGATAACCGTTTCATTAAGAGTCAAATTGACGAGATCAGGAGCCGTGTTGACGACCGTCAACACGGTACTGGCAGTCAGGCTGACACCACCATCATCGTCCGCTACCGTAGCTGAGATCGTGTAAATATCGGAGGCGGTGGCAGAGGGGTTATCATCCAGATACTGATGGGTCACACTGAACGTTCGGTTACCGCTGTCAAAGATGACGTTATGCGGTAAGTTCGCCTGTGCCAGATCGATAATTTCAACATTCCCTGAGGACAAAGGATCGCCCCAATTGATCGACAGAATAAATGTATCTGCCGTACCTGCATCACCAATTTTCCCTAATAATGCAGCCAAACCGTTCTCGACGATCACGGAGCTGCTTAAACTGAGATCAATCACTTCAGGCGAAACATTATTCACCGTTACAGTGGTTGTTTCTGTATTGCTGCTGCCACCATCATCGTCAGTTATTTGAACTCCGATTGCAAACGAATCTGAGGCAGTGCCGCTTGGATCGTCGTCAATATATTGATGAGCCAGATCAAAATTGGTGGTTCCCTCACTCAAATCGATCGTTTCCGCCGAACCATCGCCCCAAGTGACCTGCAAACTGAAGGTATCCAGGATACCGGGATCTGTGAGTGTGCCGGTTAGACGGGTGTCGCCATTTTCATCAATGGTGGTGGCTGCCAGATTACTCAGCTGCGGAGCAACATTGCGCACCAGCACGGTTTCACTGGCGGAGCCCATTTCCAAATCATCGTCGGTGACCACCATATTGATGGTATAGTTATCTGCAGCGGTTGCAGTGGGATTATCATCCGAATATTGGTGACTAAAGCTAAAGGTTTGGCTGCCTGTCGCACTGGCGGCCAACTCAACCGTCTCAATATTATTGGAAGTAAATGGATTCCCCCAGTTAATCGTCAATGACAGGGTATCAAGGGTGCCAGCATCGGCGATGGTTCCAGTGACGGTGGCAATACCATTCTCATCAATCGCAGAGATCGGGTTGATAACAATCACAGGAGGCTCATTCAGGACCGTTACTTGCGTACTGTCTGCCCCGAAGCCACCATCGTCATCTCTGACCACCACATCAACCGTGTAAGTATCTTGCCTGGTGCCAGTGGGGTTATCGTCCAAATACTGGTGAGTAACCGAGAACTGACGGGTGTTGGTGTCGTATGCGACATTCGCACCAGAATTAGTTAGATCGATAATTTCACCGTTGACAGTGTCTCCCCAGTTAATTGTCAGGGAAAAGGTGTCCGCCGCACTGGGATCGGTGATGGTACCGGTTAAGGCAATCACACCGTTTTCTGCAACGTCGGCAATTGGGTCGAGAACAACCCCTGGATCACTATTGGTCACAGTGAGTGAAGTGGCAGCCGAGTCAACCGTTGGACCATTAATGTAATGAACCCTGACAGAGACATTATTAATAATAGTATTGTCATCAACCGGAATAGTGGGCAACTGCTGGAGATCATCCCAGGAGATACTGCCGGTGGCCGTACTGATACCACCATCTCCAAAGATCCCATCACCATTAATATCCCAAATGTAACTGCCAACCAGTCCTGCGTCCGCTCCAGTTGCTGTTGCCAAAAGGTCGAGTGTCTCACCCTCGGCGATGGTGTAAGGACCACCAGCCGAAACCTGATCTGCAGAAACGCCGATGGAGACCTGATGCTGTCCGGAAAAGGTACTATTTAAGACGAAATCAGTAGAGGAGAAGTCCTCATCAACCGCAAACACCTGAATAGCAAAGGCTCCCAGGGTTTCATAGGTATGGGCAGCTGAAGTCGTACCGCTACCAAAGACCTCATAGGTGAATGGATCGCCTGCATCAAATGTTGCAGCATCCCAAACAACGCGCCACTCAGTAACGCGATCGTCACCGGGGTCTTCTGCTCCAAAGAAAATGTCATAGGGAACACCGAGCAATCCATCCCCATTCACGTCCGGCAGATTAAGCAACGGCTGATCTTCTCCCCGCACGCTGACGGCTGGCGCCGTGTTGGAAATTGTAAGAGTCGTAAATGCTTCGGAAGTCCCTTGATCATTGGTGGCACTCACGCCAATCTGAACCGTACCCTGGTCATTGATGCCAAAGTCAACCAGCTGAGCCCAGGTGAGGGTCATAGTCTCGCGGAAGGACGTGTCACCGAGACTGCTTCCAACCACCTCACCAAAGCGACCATCTCCGTCGATATCCCAAGTCACTGCTTCGTCCAGAGAGAATCCGAGGGGATCGACTTCTATCTCGAAGGTGACGGAATCGCCCTCGAAGATACTGGGAGTGCCAATGAAAGTAACAAATGGCGGTGCCACCACCTGAACACCCTCAAAGGTGTCGTAGGCAACCAAACCCATCAAACCTGGTGTGGTTACTCGAATATCACCCATATTTTGATTCGGCGAACCAGGGGCAAAATCCATCTGTTGCGGATTGAACAACAAAGTATCCCCTTCGCTTTGGGGTACATTGTTCGGATCATCCCCATGGGCCACGACAATCGCGTTGGGATCGGTGGAGTTTGGCAGACTCGCTCCTGATACTCGAACCGTATCTTGCCCTGAGCCACCGCTGACTTCCGTTCTGGAGTCTTGACCGGTAAAGGAGATGACGATGGTATCGTCATCTTCCTCGCCATTGATCAAAACACTGGTGCCGGGAGTATTGGAGCGTAATTGGGCCTGGTCATTACCACTACCGAGATTGACGATAGTAGTTGGATCGAGCAAATCAGCTGGCCTGGCTAAATTCAGATCCTGCAATACCACAAAGTCATTGCCCCCTCCTGTACTCAGAGTGGTGGTAACCACCTCTGGCCCAGGTGCCTTGACGAGGGTAATGGTATCGTCTCCACCCCCGGTGGTAACAGTCAGAGCCTCGATTGCCTCGAAATCTGTCAGGAAACGAATCGGTTCCGGCAAGGTATTGCCAAAGGCAAGGTTGGTAAATTCCACCAGACCGAGAGTGCTCCCCGCAAAAATACTTTCGCCAGTGGTAACAAAGGCCAAAGGACCAGGTGCTTCCAATCCCTGGGTGCCGCCGACATTATTACGTAACAACTGAGCAAACTGTAACGTACCCGTGGATACATCGGAAATTTGGAATACGGCAAGGGCGTTACTCTCTTCGCCACTGGCCACCAGATAATTACCATCAGGGGTAAGCTTGACAGAGCTGGCTCCGGCCAGACCACGGACGCCGTTGACACCATTTTGCAGAGTTTCAACAAGAGTGAGAGTGTTGGTAACGGAATCACGTTCAAACACCGAGATACTGTTACTGCTACTACCACTAACGTAAATAAAATGATCATTTTGGCTGACAGCAACGGAACTGACGCCGTCCAACCCATCCAGGAAAACCTGATTGCCAAGACTATTTGTAATTAACTCACCATCGGTCAAGGTCTGGAGAGCTGCAGACAAGTCGGCCGTTTCCAGCACCCTTAAGGTGTCCGTGTTTTCACCAGGGGCGTAAAGGAGTGTGCCATCCTGGCTGAGAGTTAACTTGCCGGGAGCCGATCCGGCAAACGACTCTTCAAACGTCAACTCACCGCTAACCGCATCAATTGTGTAGACAGACAGAGCAGTGCTGCCATTAGCATACAAGTGATTGTTACCGATAACTATAGACTCAACACCGTCAATCACGCCAGGAGCATTGCCCTGAAAGGTGAGATTCCCGGTAGAATCATCCCGCTGAAAGATTGAGATTTTAGCATCTGCGTTACCTGCAACGTAGAGGTAGGAACCATCTTCGGAGAGGGCGATATCAGTGACACCGCTCAGACCATCAAGCGTAACAATGCTGCCAGCAGTATCGACGACGACATCACCGTCCTTAAAGAACTGACGCTGGCTCAGGTCGTCTGCATTAACCACCACCAGAGCATCTTGATCACTATTGACGCCATAGACCTGATCAGACGATGCCACAGTAATTGCATCAAATCCAGTGAGTTGATCAACAACCGGGCTCTCTGCTCGGGTAAGGCGGATATAGGCCACTTCATTGTTTGCCAGCGCTCTTGGAGCGTTGGTGTCAGAGTCGCCATCGCCATCATCTATGTAAAAATCACCAACCGATGCATTAATCAAGGCATTGCCCACGGGAATAAGCGTACCCCAGACTCCGCCTGCTTCCAGGGCGTCGAGCTCCTGAATTCCCCCCTTACCGCCAAAAAGACTGTTTGTCGCAGCACCACCATAGAGAAGATTTTGAGAATAGGTGGGGTCTGTATAATTATCAAGAAGCACACCCAATTTTGGCGCCTCAAGGTTGAAACTAGTCAGGTTAAAGAACAGTAACAGGTCATAGTTTGTAAAATTATCTACACCACTGCCCAGATTGTTTGTATTAAGATCGAGACGCATGACAGCAGCGATAGCATCCGAATCACTTGCAGCCAATGGGTCTATTTTATCGGTTGCTGGATCTGCATCGAAGGCAAGACCATTAAACAGACCATAGAGTTCACTACCGCCTATGAGGTCAGCAATATAGGGAGTATAACAGGTTGTATTTGTAGAATTTTTCAGAAATGTGTTGGCTGCCTGGAAACCGTCGAATGTCTCGGCCGTGTTCCCCGTAGGATCATCCAGGACGGTATTACTTCCCAGAATGAATCGGCCAACGCCACCGCCTTGAGCACTACCTCCACCTGAACCACCATCGACATTTATTTCTGTTTTGTCATCCGCATAAACCGCAGTTCCGTAAAGCTTGATGGTGCCGCCAGCACCGCCAGCACCGTTACCACCGTCACCACCGTAACCACCACTTGCGCCATCGCCGCCATCGCCACCATCACCACCGGCACCACCATTACCACCATTTTTGTTTATCAAGCTTGTCTCTCCGCCACTACCACTACTACCGGAACTACCAGTGCTACCAGAAACACCGGCACCGCCAACGCTACCAACGCTACCAGCAGTGCCAGCGGCACCATTCGCTTTGAGTTGAACCTGATCTCCAGTAGTAACTCGACCTAAGGCCATAATTTCGAGTGCACCACCGCCTGCGCCACCGGCACCGCCATCGCCACCATCGCCACCATCACCACCATCACCGCCATCGCCACCATCGCCGCCATCGCCGCCGTTGCCACCATCTTCGTCGGGAGCGGATCCTCCTCCGCCACCACCCTGACCACCACCGCCTCCTTGCCCGCCACCGCCACCAGTACCGCCGCCGCCACTTCCACCGGCACCACCGGCACCGCCACCGGAGATAATCAACCCCGTACCGTTATTCTGTCCGGAACTTCCATCTACTCCGTCGTTACCGGCGGAACTGGACCCGTTGCTCCCGGTATCACCGCTATCCCCAGCAGCACCATCCCCTCCATCAGTAAAAGTGCCACCAGCGGAGCCCCCTGCCCCGGCCCCTATTCCCTTATTCGATGAGAAGGATGTGGTTGGTGCCGATACTGCCGTTCCCTGAGCACCACCTGTTCCAGCCAATCCTCCATTGATGCCGCTGCCACCACTGCCACCTGCGACACCGGTCAGACCATTGCCACCCGTTGTATTGGACACAGTTCCACTCGACCCCGCTGACCCACTACGACCAGGACCGTAATACCATGAAATGGGTATGGATATTGGCCACCCAAACCATTCTGCAACTGTCGAATCATGACCAGCTCCACCACTGCCACCACTGCCGCCACTGCCACCATCACCACCGCTGCCGCCTTCTCCCCCTGTACCAGCATCACCGCCGCCACCACCACCGGCACCAGAAACTTGATTAACAGCAGAAAAATTAAAGGTGGTATAGCCTTCAATAACAACATCACCTGCAGCGAATAATGATATTCCATAATTATTGGTGTTGGAATTAACTCCAACTGTTGTATCAACACTTCCGTCACCAATGGTCAGATCGCCACCGAAGCGGAACTGCAGAATATTGCCAGGGATAACTTCCACCTCGACGGGTACCGTGACGGGTTCCCCGTTAACGAGTACCCCGTTGATGAACTCTCCATCGCCAACATTAGTAAACGCAACAGGATTGCCTTTAGAATTCTTGGTGATACCCGAAATAGTCTTATTGTCGGCATCAATCGTAATTGTACCGAATATTTCAGCCGTACCTATAGCCTTGGGTGAATTAGAATCACCGCTTGAGAAAACTGCCTGCGCTAAGAAATTATCAATTAAAATTTCGGTTCCAGCATCAGGGGTAATCCTAAGATCCACTACTCCGGTAAAATTGCCGAATTCGGAATCAAAGGTTGTAAAGTCGCCCCCCCCTTGAACCGTCACAATTTGACTCACTTCAATGCCGTTTAAAGTCGTCCCGGTAACGGTCACATTGACGTCTTGATCGGAAGCGAGCGACGGAGCCAATAAATCCATGGAATAAAAGGTAAAAGCGTCCCCGTCAGACGATTCCACCGTCAGTGTATCGGATTGGCTAATGGCTGGACTGGTACTGTCATCGCGACCGAGAGTGCCAACTCTGGAGAAGACGAAGCCATCTTCCTCGTAACTGGCGGTACCAGTAACCAGGCCATCAAAACCAACAATCGTCTCGTAGTTCTTGAAGCTCTGGGAATCGTCAGGCTCAAGAACAACCAGACCTTCCAGAAGCTCGACGGTGTTGCCATCGACAGTCCCTTCGACATTACCAGAACCGGATGCGATCTCCAGGGTGTCTGAGGCCAAGCCACCCAAAATTCGGGTGAGATCGACGCCATCGGTGCCAATGACAGCTACCGAGCCCGTACCAGGAATTGTATCGGCTGAAAGAACGCCCGTTTTTAACAGCCACGCCGTCGCCTGGGTGCTGTTCGAATTGTCGACAACAAGTGTCTCGACATCGAGATGCAGGTCGATAAACTGATCTGCGGTGGGAAAGCCGTCAATATCAACGGTAAGCATATCTTCATTGTCGCCACCCGAGACATTTGTTTCTCCACCAATCTCTTTAACCAAAATGTGGTCATCTCCACTAGTGCCATCCACACTGACAATTGTACCTGTCAGCGTCGTGTCAATGGTGAAGTAGTCGTTGCCCTGCCCCAGCTCAACCGCCACCGACGTCAGACCAGAAATGTTGATATCTCCATTGGTGAGATTACGAATAACACCTGAGTCGGAGGTGCTCCCATCCTCAAAGGACGCACTCGTTGCTGCTGTAATAGCAGAACGGTCGACGGTTAACGTATTGCTAGAGGTAGCATCTCCAACCACCGTCAGCGAAGCATCGGCATCAAAGACTCCAACGGCATCTGTTCCAGCCCCGGTGGTAATCGTTGTGGCATAGCTGACGTTCATCACCTGGATTCGATCGCCACCGTCTCCGGCATTGAGGACCAGAGACGCGCTCGTATCCTGAATGGTAAAGACATCTGCGGAATCACTTAAATTGATGACAACTTCCGGGAACTGCTCAAATTCGATTTGACCTGGCATGGTTGGGCCAGTAAGAATACCGACAGTGCCATCCTCATTGCTGCCGAGAATGAGAGTGCTGGCAACCGTTGGGGCGATGGTCAGGGAATCAAGAGTATCATCTCCCGCCTGTAACCTCACCGTACCTGCAATCTGGCTGGGGTTAGCGGCAACAATGAAACTGTCGTTGCCTCCGGCACCATTAACAAGAATTTCAGCACTTGAGGAAACTACGGTAAACGTATCCTCCCCGGCCCCTAAAGCAATATTGAGGGCTTCTATATCCCCATATCTGAGGCCGTCAAAGTCGGGGTCGCCCATTCCCAACCCGGTCAGACTCTTGTCGGTGAGAATGGCTTCAGTCGTGACTGCAGGGTCATTTTCGTTATTGACATTGACCGTATCGTGGCCCTCTCCACCTTGAATATTTAACAATCCTTTAATGTTGGAGACAGTGGTACCGTCTCCGACAGTAAAGGTATCCTTTCCACCACCACCATACACAATGACATCGGCAAGGTAGTCCGTACTGGTAATGGCGAGGGTATCGCCAGCCAGGCCCAGAAACAGTTGCACGTCCTCAATATCGGTGAACTGAATCCCCGCAGTGCCGAAACCGCTGAGAGAGTTACTGGAAAGTTCTCCACTATTGACCTGCAAATCACCAGAGTCATCAAGTAGCAGTTTGTCGTGAAGATCGGTCCCACCATTGACAGTCAAGAGTGCGGCGAAATTGTTTAATACCCCACCGCTGTTAATAGTGGTCGCGTGACTCCCGACACGAATCGTATCGGCACCACTGCCCGAATTGACCGTTGTTTCTGCTCCCGGTCGAATCGAGGTGAGTTGGATATCATCACCATCCGCGCCCGTCGTAATCGTCACCGCATCGGCGTCAATCGGACCTCCCAGATCCAAACGGGCTCCGTCACCCACATCGTAGCCATCATTATCTGCAAACAAGCTAACGATTCCCGATGCCACAACCGTACTGTCGGCACTCAGGTACACATCATCGCCAACCAGCAGAGAGATGGAGCCTTGTTGCGCGGCAATTATGGAACCACTGCCCAGAATTAAATCGCGCTGCTGGTTTGTACTCGTATCCAGAACAGCGATCGCGATGTTACCGGTGGCAGAATTGACGGTATCGACATTCAAAAGCCCCACCATTTCAGTGAGATGGATATCCCCCTGTGCGAGAGCAGACAAAGATTCACTCAAACCAGAAGTATCGATTTCAAGAGCGTTCGCGTCTATTTCAAGGACACCAGTGAGAGGATCTATAAAACCAGAACCAATACTGCCGCCCTGGGCGAATAATTTGACAAAACCCATATCAGCTGCGACATTGGTATTGGTATCATCATTTCCGTCCAAAATCGAACCAGATGACACCAGATCGACATCGCCAGTCTCAGATTGAACCAGTCCGAGAACCAAATCACCGCCAAACTCATTGATAAAAATACTGTTAAGGGCTGAAGCATTCAGCAGACTTGAATCCATTTGAATGCGGCCAGAACTCGTACCAATGTGTCCGTTTTCCGCCTCTAAAACAACTCCCCTGACTCCTGAGCCAGCCTGTTCTCCATTACTGACAATTGTAACACCTGCGTTAGCCACTATGTTTCCACCTGCACTGAGAATAGTGGTAGTACCAAGGTCATTATCGATCACTCCATTCAAGGTGATGTCACCCGCTACTGGATTGGTGTTAGCAATGATGATCTCGGTTGTCCCGGCAGTCGTGCTGATATTGTTTACCGGCACAAAATTCGGCAATACAGTATTGCCAATTTTCGCCACAATATTCGATTGCAACCCCGCAGGTGTGGTGGCAGCTTCGGCAAGCACATCAATTTCATTCATTTGTAAATCGATGGCGGAATTATTCGTCACCTTAACAAAGTCAAATCCCGTTAAAAACTTAACTGTGGGATTGCCGGTAATGGATGCCGTCGCATGAATATTACTGTCGGTTGAACCGTCATAGGACGAAGATGGAATAAAGAGGAGGACATTTCCATACATTGTGGGGTCGTTGTTACGGATATCATCGACAATAATTGGCCCCGTAACAGTATCACCTACCTGTAAGGTATTACCATTGAGGGTTGCGTTTACTTTTTTGACGACTATACCGTTCTCATCGATCTCGATTTCAGGACTGAGTGCCCCTAACATCAGAACCGAAGAATCGAAGTTGATGGTACGGGTCTGGTTTAATGTACGACTTGAGCTGGTATCACCCACATCAATCAAGACAAATCCTTGTTTCTCCGCTCTAGCAGAAAAAATTGGTGTGAATGGAGATTCCGATTTAACCAGCAAATCCCGAGTGCGGATTTCAGAGCCTGATCGTCCGGTCACATTACTGGTACTTGTCTGAGTTGTGCTTGCTGAGGCAGTGGAATCTCCTCCAACACCATTGGCGGCGGACGCTGCATTGGATCGAGTATCCAAGACACTTTGGATAGCCAGGAGATCGACATTGTTTTCCCCTCGGATAACAGCCCCTGCCTCAATCACTACCTGTGCATGTGAAGTCGACTTTGTGGTAGAGGAAGCATTTGTGATTAGTACCCCGGCATCGGCTTCGGAGTCGGTCACTGCATCAAGGTCGAGCCTGGCTACCCGAGCTTGAACGGTAACATCTTCTCCGCTGAGAAAACCTCCTACAGTAGTTTTGGTGACGCCCGAAAATGTTGTATTAGCGGTTGCATCCGCACCAACCCCCAAGCCTCCGGCATCGGTTATGGCCTTAGAATCTGCCGTAACACTTGTGACGGCTTCGACAATCAACGTCCCATCCGCGCTTACGGAGGCGCCCGCACCAATGTCCGTGGTCGTCGTATCACCAACCTCAATACTGGTGGTTGCATTCACAACTGCAATTGCTCCCCCCGTCGTCCCCGTTCCGACAGCATCGGTATCAGAATTGGACGTTGATCTCATGGTAAAGTTTTCAACAGCCGTGATCAGCGTATTATCGCCAATAGAGGCGTTGTTATAATTGGTAACCGTGGCGCTCGGGTTCATAAAACCAACAGCGATAGCTCCACCCGTGGTCCCATTCGCATTCACATCGACATCAATGGTTGAGTTGGACAAAATATTGACGGTATGCCCTACAATCATTCCGCCGGACTCAGTAAATGCCTGAACGTTGGCATTCGCTTCAGCTTCAATATTGGTAAAAGATACGGCAATCACTCCGGCAGTTAGCCCCGTACCTTTAGCTTTCGATGTCGCGGTGGCATCAGCCTCAAAGGTGACAGCACCATCCGCTGCATTTATTTCAGCCCGATCACCCAAGTATACCTGAGTAGTCGAATCGGACAAACTCTGTGCCTTCGATCCCGCCACCCCTAGCAGACCAACGGAAACCACGTTGGTCTGGGCGTCGGCTGTCGAACTGTTCTCAGCGGTAACATTCACTCCGCCATTAATAATCGTAACATGGGTGACCTGGTCATCCGTCACAGCTTGGGTTCCAGTTCGAGGGCCAATATAGGCTTCCACCGTGCTGATATCTTTCGCCGTGAGATCGATTCCTGCTCCAGCCAAAAGGCCGACACCGACCACTGTAGAGGGTGTCTTGACCTGGGCAGTTCCATCGGCCTGGAGATTTAACTGTCCGGCATCAACAGTTGCGCCACCACCAATATAGGCCCTGGTAATAGCATTCACCGTCGACTCCACATCCAGAAGAGCAACCGCAATACCTCCACCGGCAACGCCCCCAGCTTTTCCACTGGCTATGGAATAGGAGGACGCCTTGACATCAAGGGTTGCAGCGCCGAGAATAAGCTGCGAGCCCGAAGCGACGAAAGCCTCAGTCGTTCTGCTGATCGTCCCCACCGACTTGGCACCGGCTCCGGTAATTCCACCAACACCAACAACCACGGTTGACGGATTCACCGTACTTGTATCAGTCGCATGAACGTCCAGTCGATTGGCAGTGACAGAGGTGGTACCACCAACATGTGAACGAGTAACACCTTTAATAGATGAGTCGGAGAACATCGCTGCCACGGAAGCCAGACCGCCGGACAGCCCGGCAATGGTTGGGGTGGCGTTGGCTGTTGATGTCGCCTTGACAACCACGCTATTTCCGGTTGCCACCAGGGTAGCATCGTTGATATAGGCCTCGGTCGTTCCTTCTATAAGCACATTTGAATAACCACCGGCAGCCGACACGCCAATCCCGAACGAGATAGCACCTGTGATATTCGATGTTGTGATAACAGGCACGGACGTCGCCGTGACAAAAATATCACCAGCGTTGGCTGTCAACTCGGAGTTATCTATATATGCCGACACGTTGTTACGTATAGTATTACCTGTCAGAGTCGCTCCCACAGCCACACTAATCAAGCCCGCAGAAAGTGCAGCCGACGCTACATCAGACACGATGATTGATCTATCATCAGCAGCAATTGTCACCGCTCCTGTGGACTCAACATTATCAGAATTTTGAATAAATGCTGAAACCGTAGTCGTTAAAAGATTTATGGCAGTCGTCAGCGAAGCAGCAACCGAGCCGCCAATAGATATACTCACCGCAGCACTGGCAGCCACAGTCTTGGCAGTTATATTGGCCTGCTCGTTAGCCATCACCAAAATATCACCGTTTGAAGTCGTGATCTCGTCGGAATTGGCAATATAGGCCATAACATCATTATCAATGATGTTGGAGGCCAGAGCCGCACCGATGGAAACAGCACCACCATAGAGAGCGATGGATGCCGCCACGGAAGCAGCACCGGCATCGGCAATAATCTGAGAAATATCATCTGCCTGCAAAACGATGCTACCAACGTCAATGGTGGAATTCTCAATGAAGGCCTTGATGTCAGTGTTGATTGAGTTAATAACAGCAACTCCAGTTCCACTGACAGCAACACCCACAGCACCAGCTGCAAGTGCCACTGAACCCGCCACCACCATTGCAGTGATGTTTTCTTTGGCAGTAGCCGTCTGGACCAGGCCACCAATTGCCCTAATATCAGAATCCTCAACATAGGCCCGAACCTCTGCCGGTGACTCAACGCCCAGTAGATCAAAGCCGATCAGGTTGGTAGCAAAAGCCCCGCCTATTGAGGCTCCAACACCGACAGCGCCGCCTGCAATTGATGCAGAAGCGGCAACCACGATTGCGTTAATCGTTGAAATATCCTCGGCCTCAATTACCACATCACCATCACTCACCAGAGTGCTGCCTGATACATAGGCATTGGTCGTATTGAGAATCACATTGGTCGCCGCCGCACCGGCTCCACTGACTGCCACACCCACCGAACCGATACCTACGGCAAGCGACGCTGCTGCAGTCAGCGAGTTGATTGTTGCGGCTTCAACAGCATGGATCGTAATGGAACCTGTTGTCTTCACACCATTATCAGCGTCGAGGATATAAGCTGTAACCTCATTACGGATCTCGTTATAGGCTCCGGCTACCCCAATAGAGACACCGACCCCAACGCCACCAAAGGCCGCAGCCAGACTGGCGGCCCCGGTAACAGCTGAAATGCTTGAGGTGTCTTTAGCCAGGAGAGTAATACTTCCTGCCTCTATACCGGTTAAACCGTCTCCTTCGATAAAAGCTTGAACATTGGTCGCAATCGTATTCACTGCTGCCGCACCAGCACCACTTACACTCACTCCTACCGCTCCGCCCGATGCCGCAGCAGAACCAGCAACAACAAGCGCATCTATCGATTGATCCGAGATTGCTGTCTGGGTCAAATCACCAACAGCGCTAACACTTGAATTACGCAGATAAGCCCTGACCTCAGCCGGAGCATCCATAAGATTGCTTTGCGTCCAGAGATCAGTGTTGCCGTAGTCTTGTGTTTTCAGGTCAACCGTGGTCGCGCCAGACTGTGGAGTCTGATTTGTACCAAGATATTCATACACATTCCCGGCATGAACACCGGATACAACCTTGACCGTTTTACCCCTGGCAAGTGTGGCAGGTGCATCAGCCGTCGAGTAATCAGCCGTAATATCCGAATCAAGTGCATAGCCAATCATGTTCGTTGCAAACGAGATCCCGATGGAAACGCCAACACCGGTCGACCCGCCAGCAACCGCAGCTGATGCGGCAACAACGGTTGCTGAGATAGACGGCATGCTTACCTTGAATTGGCCACCATCTCTGGTAACCAGATAGGAATCGCCCAAAATTCGATCAGTGACGGCCCATTCCTTACCCGCATCGCGGAGAGTTACCGCAAGAGAACCTGAATTGATAATGCCCTGGGTCGTGAAATATCCACTTAACTGGCTCAGGAATGTATTATCTGTAGTGATATCAACATCCCGTTCATTGGAGTTTTCGGTATCCTCGTTGTCCGCATCGGTAGCTCCGGCATCATCTAATTTATCAGCTAACACATCAAGATCACCTACTAATGCCGCTGTCAGGGCGTTCAACACAGGTGCCGCTGACAGGCTCTTGGCCGTAACATCAACAGCACCTTTACTGACAAGAACACTGTTCTCGACATAGGCATTTGTTCTGGTGAGAATGATGTTGCTTGCCTGAGCGCCAGCACCACTGACGGCAACCCCGGTTCCACCGATACCAACACCTACAGATGCCGCAGCAGAGACCGAACGGATCAGAGACTGTTCCAGAGCATGTACTTCAATGTTACTTATAGTCGAGGTGACCTCGCTGTTGAGTATATAAGCAGCAATATCATTATCGATCATGTTGTACGCAAGGGCCACCCCGATCGATATCGCCACTCCGGTGCCACCGAATCCGCCGGCAACGGCCGCAGAACCACCAAAAGCCATGATGCGAGTGGTATCATCAGCAGTTAAGGCAATGCCTTTACCGGTTACCTCACTTGATTCAAAAAATGCCTTAACATCGGTGGAGAGCATATTAACAGCAGCAACACCGGAACCACCGACGGCGATGCCAGTCCCCCCAGCTGCCAAGGCCACAGACCCGGCAACGATTCGGGAGGTAATTGCTTCATCAGCCGTTGCGGTCAAGGCGACATCACCCAAAGCCGAAACGTCCGAAGCAAGTACGTATGCCCTTACCTGAGCGGGATCCTTAATCGGCACGATGCCCAGGAGCAGATCGTAACCAATCATATTTGACGCATAGGCCGCACCAATAGAAACCCCGACGCCGGTACTCCCCGCTGCGGCTGCCGCAGATGTCACCAGGACATTGGCATCGATAACCGAAGAATCAGAGGCGTTGATCAAAACGTCACTGGCACTTGTGAGAAAGCTCTCTTCAATGGAGGCGTTAGCCCTGTTGGTAATGGAATTTGTCGCAGCAGCTCCGGCGCCGCTGATGGCGACACCGGTTGAACCAATGGCGACAGAGGCAGAAGCAGCAGCGGTGATTGAAGAAAGAGTTGAGGATTCTGTGGCGGTTATCACAACGGACCCATTACTGGTACTCAGTCCATTATCTGCGTTAACAATGAACGATGAAACATCATTGCTTATGCTGTTATGCGCCAGGGCAACACCCACCGAGATGGCGACACCTGTGCTGCCGAACCCTGCGGCCAGAGAGGCCGCACCGGTAATGACATTAATCGTGGAATTGTCGATTGCCGTAACGGTCACTGACCCAGCCGAAATTCCACCAGCACCATCACCATCAATAAAAGATCTGACCTTTGTTGAAATCAGATTCATGGCGCCAACAGCGGCACCACTGAGAGCAACACCAGTCGAGCCACCAGACGCTGCGATGGAACCGGCAAGTACAATCGCATCAATGGTTTGACGGGATTCAGCTTCTACAATAAAATCTCCACTGGTCTGAATACTCGAATCAAGAATATAGGCCTGAACTTCAATAGGTGCTTTGCCAAGATTGACCTGGCGCCAGAGATCGCTGTTACCATAATCCTGCATAACCAGTCTGCTGCTGCCAACAGACGCCCACAACGATGTATCTGTATAATCTTCGTCACCGAGATCGATACTTGCTTCATCGCCAATATAACGATAAATTGTTGTTTCAGCGCCTTTTTTATCATCATAGCCGGTATTGACCTTGACGAGATCACCATCGTTGAGTGTTTTCGTTCCCCCTGCAGTCGAATAATCGTAGAGGTCAACATCTTCGCCTACATATTCGTAGACATTGTTTTTCCCAACGCCTGATTCTATTTTGACACGGTCACCAGTGGCAAGGCTGGCTGGATCATCACCTGTAGTGTAGGTATACGCAGTACCATCGATAGCATCCCAACCGATTATATTTCCGGCTAAAGCCACCCCGATAGAAGCACCTAAGCCGTCTTTGCCAATAGCGACCGCAGCAGATGCGCTCACAATAGTCGCCTCGATGATCGAGCTATTTGTTGCCGTAAGGTGGGTGTTAACAGAGTTTGCGACGATGCTGTTTTCGATATAGGCGTTCGTTTTACCCAGAATCAGGTTCGTTGCTTCTGCACCAGCGCCACTTATGGCAACACCGGTTTTGCCGAGAGCCACGGCAAGTGCAGCCGCCGCAGAAGTGACGGTAATCTCGGCTGTCTCATTGGCCACTATGGTAATATCACCATCGACCTCTATGCCTTGATCCACATTGGCAATATAGGCCTCGACATTGTTGTTGATTCTGTTATGGGCAACGGCAACACCGATAGAAACAGCAGCACTGGTTGAGGTGCCCACGGCTCCAGAAACCGCAGCGGCACCGGCAACAGCATCTATCTTCGAGGTATCCTCAGCCGTCAAAGCAATGTTGGCTGCTTCAAGACGGGAAGAACCAGTCGCTGTAATAGCATCATGACCAGCAATAGAGGCATTAACATCAACCACAATCTCATTCAGCGCCAAGACGCCACCAACACTGACCGCTGCACTGGTACCAGACGCGGAGGCGCCGATGCCAATCGCTGCGGCAACAACTTCTGCATGAATTTGGTTGTCGGATAACGCCGAGAGATTTATTTCACCTGAAGCGATGACGTCCGAATTCATTATATAAGCAAGAACTTCGTTGGGATCACCGAGCTCACCTATAGAATTAAAGGCCAGGGAAAAACCGATGGCGATGCCAGTGGTTGTGTCTTTTCCGATACCCACTGAAATTGAAAGGGTTTCAATAGTTGCATTAATAGTGGCTGAATTACGTGCATCAAGAATGACATCCCCCTGCCCTAAGCCAGCTCCTGATGTCATAACGTCGCTATTTACAATGTATGCCCTGGCATAATCATCAATTATATTCTCGGCAGTGGCTCCGCCACCACTGACGCCGATACTTTTTGCTGTACTGGCGACAACCCCAATAGAAGATGCGCTTGATTTGGCAGCAATGAGTGCACTGTCAAAGGCCGTCATCACTAAACTTCCATTATTGACCGTAACCTGGTCAACATCGCTAATGAAAGATTCCACTTTATTATGGATCTCATTTCGCGCAATGCTCAGATCTACCGGTACTGAAAGAGAAGTCTCTGTCCCGGCGGAAATAGCCAGGCCAGAAACACTGACGTTGGAAATAATCGAAGAACGGTTCTCGGCCTCAAGACCGATATTTCCATTTAATGTCTCAACAATGGATCCGTTATCGATAAAAGCTTTTGTTTGAGTACTCACTTTATTCATGCCGACAATGGCACCGACACTTACGGTTTTAGATCCTTCGAGCCCATACTTTATAGCAGAGGATGATTTAGCAATTTCTGAGGAAATATCGGCATTGGAATCAGCGGACAGGCTGATAGTCCCTGCGGCGCTAACATCAGAATTCTGAATATAGGCCTGAACTTCAGCAGGATTTTCGTTACCGATCTCGGTACCGATAATAGCGTCAATGGTATTGAAGAGAATGTTCTGGGCATCCCAGCCAATAGTATTAAAGGCAAGGGTCACCCCGATGGAAACACCATTGGAAGCAATACTGCTTGCAATTTCGGCATCAATCAGAGAGGTATTTTGCGCATCAAGAATCACATCGCCCTGGTTGGTCGTTGTAACTTTACTTCCGGTGATGTACGCATTGGCATCACTTAAAACCATGTTGGTGACAACGACACCACTCACAGCAACGGATTTACCGCCACCAAGAATGCTGCCACCACTGGATGTGACTGTACTCTCATCAAAGGCCTTGACAGTCGCGGTTTCAAGTGCCTGGAGCGACACATCGCCACCAGCATTGAGTACGGTATTGTCGATGAAGCTTTCTGCACTGCCACGTACTTCATTGCGCACCACCAGTGCACCAAAGCCCATGGAATCAGAATCGCTGAAATTAAGATTAAGCCCCGGGATGAGTTCTCTCGGGTCAACACTCATCGTCTCTAGCCACCGGCTCGTATCGGTATAGTCCTCCAGAGAGAGATCAACATTCTCTTCACTCGTTCCGACAAACTGATAGGTGCCACCAGCCGTTGCCGTAATCTTCTTCCAGGTGCTGGTATCTGAGTATGTCTGGGAATCAAGAGCGACCGAATCAGCCAGCGGCGTTGAATCGATATATTCGTAAACTTCATCTGCCAAACCACCACCGGTATCAAACTCAAGCTGAACACGATCACCCTGCACAACCTCATCAGGATCCTCAAGAGACGTGAAGTCAACAGCATCGAGCATAACCTGATCAAGTGTGTCAAGATTACGAATTCCAGAACGATCTGTGTATTGATATTCACCAAGCACGTTATCAACAAGCTGGGTGACCAGACTGAGACCATAATCATTGGTTGTTGAAGAAATCGCTGCCAGTTTGCTGTTGGCAATAATCGAGGAATTATCCTGAGATGTAATGCTGACCGGCCCATTAACATCAACAGTACCCTGAGCACCGGTAAAATCGATATACGCCGAGGCCTTTCCATTAACCATATTGCTGGCGAGCACCCCACCTACACTCAAACTGGATGCATCTTTTAACGCATAGGCAGCGGCGGTGGATTCATTACTGACCGTGGCATTAATCGAGGCCTCAGAAAGTGCCGCCAAAGTCAGTGCACCCGCCGAATAGATGTTGGAATCAAGGATATATGCTTTTGCTTCGGACGGTTGTTGATTGCCAAAGGCATTCGCGAATGCAGGGTCTCCTATTAAGGCATCAAAGGTATTAAAGAGAATGTTTTGCGATTCCCATCCCAGAGTGTTGAAAGCCACAGTGAGTCCAACTGCCGTATCACCCGAGTTGGTGGCACTGAGGGTCTTGGCATCAAGCAGTGAGGTATTTTTGGCATCTACAACCACATCGCCCACAGTCGTCACCACATCACTGTTAGATATGTGCGCATCGGCCTGGCTCATCATCACATTGGTGGCGATGGTCCCGTTAACTGCTATGGACTTACCCTCACCAAAAGCGCTGCCCCCAGACGACGTAACTGTACTGTCTGCGGTGGCATGTACTGATGCGTTTTCGACGGCTGTTACTGTCACATCTTGCGCCCTGACATCGGCTCTGTCTATGTAGGCTACTGCATCACTACGCAGTTCATTGAACACCACCAGCCCGCCAATACCTTTTGAATCTGAGTTTGAAACATTCAACCCCTCTGGAAAGAGCTGCGTTTCAAGGACTTCTTTCCAGTAACCCAAATCGCTGTAATCTTGAGTGCCAAGATCAAGCGTTCCATCTTCGCCCATATATTCATAGACGCTACCCGTGTTACCACCGTTGGCATAATCATCCGTCAACCGAATACGCTCACCGAACGTGATTGCCTGACTCCCCTCTTCGGTGCTGAAATCAGCCGAAACAAAATCGGCCCATGACTCGCGAACAACCCCCATCCCACCATCATTGGTGGTAATGGAAGACGAAACCAGTTTGACATTGGCATGAAATTCTGCACTATCATCGGCAGACACTGTCAGGCGGCCATCGACAGCAATGGGGACCATCAGGTCATTGTCTGTACTGGTCTCTGCAATAAAGGCCTCCGCGCCACTCAGAACCTTGTTAAAGGCAACAACTCCCCCCACACTCATACCGCTTGCATCTTTTAATGCCGAGGCTGCAGAGCTGGCAGCGTTGCTGACCGTGGCGTTCAAGCTCGCCTTATTGAGGGCAGTGACAGACAAATCTCCTGCTGCCGAGACTAAGCTGTCCTTGATGTATGCCTGCGCCTTTGCGGAATCATCCTGCCCAAAGGCACTGGCAAGGACGGGATCGCCAAGTATTGCGTCAATGGTGTTAAACAGGGCGTTATGGGACTCCATGCCGAGGGTATTCATGGCAAGAGAAATACCGTAGGCCTTATCCCCGGTATCGGTAGCCGCCAGGAGGGTCGCATCCAGGGCCGTGGCAGTGCTGACATCCACATGGACATCACCTGTGGTCCCAATATTGGTGGTTGTAATGCTGCTGTCGGTTATGTGGGCAACCGCCTGTCCCTCTACCAGATTGATCACCAACTGCCCGTTTACTGCAACGACCGTACCTTCTCCAAAGGCACTGCCACCAGAAGCATTAACATTGCTTTCGGCAAAAGACTGAATTGTGGCAGCCGAGCTTGCATCGACCCGCACTTCACCGGCTTTAACCACGGCGTTCTTGATATAAGCTGACACATCTGAAATAACATCGTTTACAACCCCCAGCAAACCATAAGCTTTGGCATCCGAATCAGTCAGATTGCCAATATCCGGATAGCGATCACTCAAATCATCGACGCCACCGGTAATTTTCTGCCAACGC
>JALNVI010000016.1 GCA_023231425.1 Desulforhopalus sp.
AGCTGCTTAATCTGTTTCCTTATGGGTAACATGGAGTAATCTTGTATTTCGTTTATATTCGAGGCACAGGAGGAAATTTACCACAGGCATATGTTTGATCACGGAGTCTATCGCTTACCTGGAGTCTATCGCTTACCTGGAGCATAGCGCTTACCTCGACGTCTCGTTCCTCGCTTTGTCGGAGGATAAATTTGGCTGTAACGAAAAAGATGGGCGAAAACTGATTATTCAAGGGACCCATAACAAGGTACTGCTGTCGGACAATTTTGGAGCATAGCGGAAAAATTGTCGCAGAGCGCAGCGTTCTCGAAAAAGGAGGAATGGAATGAACTGGAATGTACTGTTTGCGCGGGGGATTTCCCTGCTGGTGGGATTCGCCATAATGCTGAGCGTGATCTCATGCGGAACGATTCTCTATCCAGAGCGCCGTGGACAAACGGCGGGCCACATAGATGCCGGCGTAGCTGTGTTGGATTGCATAGGTTTGCTGTTTTTCTTTGTTCCCGGTGTCATCGCGTTTGCGGTTGATTTTACGACCGGAGCCATTTATCTCCCAGGCGGTTCTTCCCGGCTGGTCCTGCACCCGTCGGACTTGCAGGATGCGAGGATCCTCCAGGTCCCGGCGGGTTCCCTGACCCTTCATGATATAGAGGCGGTGGTGGAGAAAGAAACCGGGCAGAAAATAGATTTGGCATCGCCGGAGACAAAAGTGGCACAGATGTCGTCCGGTCGGGATCTGGCCTGGGGAAGCATTGCGGAAGTGCTCACGCCTGATCAGATGGCTGTCTTCGAGGACAGGCACCTGAAGGTGACGCGTGACAGCAATACTAAAATAACAGTGTCCTCCAGTTGCGTTGGCTCTGCATTGAAGAGACGCTAACTGACTGAACTTTACCCTTTTTCAAAGCTCAGGAGTCTGTTAGTCTTTATCACAAGGGTACCTTGAAACAGCTTGTATTTCGTTCATATTCGAGGAACAGAAAGAAATTTATTACAGCATGTTTGATCACGGAGTCTATCGCTTACCCGGAGTCTATCGCTTACCCGGAGTCTATCGCTTACCCGGAGTCTATCGCTTACCCGGAGTCTATCGCTTACCTGGAGTCCAGCGCTTACCTCAACGTCTCGTTACTCGCTTTGTCGGAGGATAAATTTGGCTGTAACGAAGAAGATGGGCGAAAACTGATTATTCAAGGTATCCATAAACAAGGTGAATAACAACAAGCAGGATACGCTCCCTCCAGGGAATTCATCTCTTCTCCATCTACCTGATAAACAGGTGCGTGGCATGTCAGAATATTGGAGCGTGTGTCATCATTATTAGTCAGGTGTTTAACGCCCAGCGTTTAAAATATTGAAATAGACGAAATAATCAGGGGGGAATATGAATTGGTATCTTGAAGTTTTTAAAAAGTATGCAGTCTTTAATGGCAGAGCTCAAAGAAAAGAGTATTGGTACTTTGTCTTGTTCAATATTATTATTACCCTTGTTCTTGGAATCATTGATGGTGCAACAGGGAGTTTCAGTGCAGATGCTGGTACTGGTTTGCTTGGGAGTCTTTATATGCTGGCTGTTCTCCTTCCTGGTATAGGGGTTTCGATTCGTCGACTGCATGATACTGGACGCAGTGGCTGGTGGATGCTTATGGCTTTGGTTCCTCTTATTGGTGTAATTGTGTTGATTGTTTTTATGATACAGGACAGTTGGCCCGGCGCAAATCAATATGGTGCAAATCCGAAAGGGACAGGCATATAATCGTCAGACACGAAACCCTCCCTCAAACGGTTAAAAGCGGTGCGGTGTTTACTGTGTTACCGGCACCGCTTCACCGTTGTTTGTCCCCGTTGTAAACAGACGCAATATAGCCGTCAACATCAAATTTCCTGCGACATCCGACCTCATTCATATAACGTATCTTGCCGAAAACAGGTCGTTCCTTCCACGCTCTGTCATGCACTCCTCCTATTGCCCAGGCAACCCCTGCGTAGCCATTGGGATCTCGCCCATCCAGCGAATAACGATCATTGAGCAGTATGGCATATTCAAGGGCCGCTTCCGGGACAGAGGTCCACTCGAGTATTTTCTTCGCCCAGTACATCCGCAAATATCCATGCAGTTTCCCGTTTTGAACAAGATCAACCTGACATGCGTTCCAGAGCCGTTCATGGGTGTTCCCTGCCTCCAGGTCCTGAAAGGTATAGATGTATTCTCTCTTGTCATCCCGATGCAGATCAAGCGTTTTCCGCGCCCACTCTGGAAACCCCGCAAAACTGTCATAGCCTGGTTCGTAGAGGCAAAAATTATCAGAAAGTTCCCGTCGTACAATGAGTTCTTCAAGAAAAGGAGCTTTGTCCTCTACGGGTAATTCACTCTTTGAAACCATCCAGGCCAGACGTTGTGCCGAAAGATTGCCAAAATGAAGATACGGAGAAAGCCCCGATTGCCCCTGCACACAGGGATTGTTACGGGATGCTGGATACTTCGCAAGTCCTGAATCTACAAAAAGATCAGCAGCGAGCTGTGCCTCTGCTTCGCCGGACGGAAGTTTTCCCTTGCCGGTAGAATCCCTGTCGGAAGTGAGGGCAGAAAAACTGCTGGAATTAAAACCTGTTGCATTCAGGTTCCACTCGAAAGGATGTTTTTGAACAGGAGGAATATCGGTTAAAAAATTGTCCCGCAAACGATTGATTTTTGGGCGAAGAGTGTAAGCGGCATATTCTTTTTTCTCAGAAACAAACCACGCTGGAATGATATTGTGGGCATCGACCTCATAAAAAGGAACAGCCACTTCCTCTATCAGCTGCTTTTGCCATTGCCGCTTCATACGCAGTGGATCAAAGTCGCTGACAAGCACATGTGCATCGATCTGGCGGAGAAAACACGGCAACGCCTCTACAGGTGATTGTTCCAGCAGGAAAAAAGGAATATGCAACTTTTGGAGTTTTTTCTGAACCCCGGTGAGGCCACGGAGCATGAAGGTATAATGATTGGATGTGGCACCGAGATACTCCGGAATGAGGCAGAAAACGACTACCAGCGCTTTCTGTCGGACCATGGCTTCCTGCTGTGCCCATAAAAGGGCCCAGTTGTCATCTGCCCGCTGGTCTCGGGATATCCAATAGACCACGGGGCCCTGTCCTCGCTGTCCTTCTTTGAGGCGTCTGCATCTTCGGTCGATATCAAGATTTCTGCGGTTCATATCCATCTCCAGTTTTTTTTTGCAGTGTTTAGAGCAGATGTTTGTTTTTTTTCCACATACTCACTACACTATTGTAGTCATTGCTAAAAATTTTTATATGACAACGCTTTCTCAAAGAAAAAGAGATAACGGAGTTCTGTTGTTGAATTTGACACCGAGAAAGATCTTAAAGGGGTTAACCCCGCTGGAAGTCTTCACTGGCAAACGTGTTGCACTTGTTACTTGAATTCAGCAGCATTATCTTCCCCCTCATTCAATAGAACTCAAACTTCGAAATCATGCCTGATACAACAAAACAAAAGATCGTACTGGTCACAGGTGCAACCGGTTATATCGGTAGACGACTGGCACACCGCCTGATACAGGAGGGCGCTGTTAATGTTCGATTAATGGTGCGAAACAGAGAGAAGGTCCAGGCTTCCATTGCTGAGCAGGTTGATATAAGGGAAGGTTCGACTTTTGACAAGCCGAGCCTTGAGGCTGCCCTTGCGGGCGTAAATACGGCCTTTTACCTGATCCATTCCATGGGATCTGCTGATGATTACAGTAATTTGGATCGCATCAGTGCAGAAAACTTCAGGGACACCTGTATCGCCGCAGGTGTCAGCCGAATTATTTATCTGGGAGGTCTCGGCGTAAAAGAGAGTGCCAGCGAACATCTGCTGAGTCGAATTGAAACAGGGGAGATTCTTTCCGCAAAACCAAATGTCATTGAGACAATATGGCTGCGGGCAGGAGTTATTATAGGCTCAGGGAGCGCCAGTTTTGAAATCATCCGTAACCTCTGTCAGAAACTGCCCCTGATGATTACCCCGCGCTGGGTTCGCAGTCAGACTCAACCCATCGGCATTGATGATGTCCTTAACTATTTAGAGTCGTCCATAGCCCTTCCGCATCAGGGGAACCTTATTGTCGACATAGGCAGTGAAGCCCTCAGCTTTCAGCAAATGATGGAACAGGCAGCACACGTAATGGGGTTAAAAAGATATCTCTTTCCTGTCCCGTTTCTCTCCCCCAGGCTCTCTTCCTACTGGCTGATCCTTTTCACCCCCATCCCATACAAACTTGCAGCTGCCCTTGTTGAAGGGCTGAAAAGTGAAACCATACTGCAAAATGATCATGCATCCCGGTTTTATCCAGAGATTGAACCTGCCACGTTTAAACAGGCGGTCGCAGATGCCATAAATGAGCTTGAGCATAACCAGGTCCTGAGTCGCTGGTGTGACAGCGATTCAGAACAGGCATGTGACATCAGTGATTTTGACAACCCCGCCGGTGCTATTTTACGCGACACGAGGATTGTCTCCTTTGATAACGGAGAGTGTCAGGAAGACGTCTTTCGATCCGTCTGTGCCATCGGAGGTGGAAATGGCTGGTTCAGGTATAATTTTTTGTGGAGGATTCGAGGTGCTGCAGATAAACTCGTCGGCGGATCTGGATTGAGTCGTGGCAGACGATCGAATACCGATTTGCGTACAGGTGATGCCCTTGATTTCTGGAGAGTCGCTGATATCAAGCCAGGAAAGAGACTGCTTCTTCATGCCCAGATGAAAGTTCCGGGGGATGCCTGGCTCGAATTTGATGTGCAGCCAGACCAGCTGGTACAAACAGCCCATTTTCTGCCTAAAGGCCTGTGGGGGAGATTATACTGGTATGCAGTCCTGCCTTTTCACCACTTTGTTTTTAATGATTTATCCAGGACCATTGTGAACTCAGCAACAAAGAAACAGCAGTAACCTGTTATAGCACTCCTCGGTGCCAGGGTCCCAGCCGATTTCTACGCAGGGACCCTGGTGATGAGCAAAGCAGTAAGCGGATGCAACTTTTTTATTATTAATCCGGCGGATAATTAGATCAACTCTATTTAATGCTAACCACCTGATAACAGGCAGGTAAAGAGTTGCGAATTTAGAATTCAATACCCGCCGGGTTAATAATCTATAAGATCATATTTTCTATTCTATCTTAGCGTTAAATTTTTTCAGTTTACTGCGAATCTCTTCAATACGTTTTCGATTCACACCAAAGTCTGAATATCCTGTTCTGGACGCTGAGCGAACATGTATTGTCATCTCTTCTGCTTTTGTGTCTGGAAAATAAAATTCCACATCATCAATAAAGTGGAATACTGTAGAAGTAAACTCAACTCTAATATAATTGTTCTTAGTAACGACAACCTTTGCTCTTTGAAAATTAGTAAGAACTTTCAAAATATGGTTTTTTACTTCTAATGCTGTTCCTGCAGTAAGGATGGGGTCGATATAATGTTTTTTATCTTTTGCCTGACTGCTGACACAATTTGGCGCTACCGGACATTGGGGTAACTGGCCATTTTTAATTCCCAGTTCAGGTATCACTTTAGTACATCCTGCTAAAAGAATTAAAATTGATAGAACAATCTGAATTTGTTTCTTCATTGTTCTTATTCCTTAAGATTGTAATACTTCTGAGTGACCCATATCGTTGATGTAATCACCCCTGGTGATTTGCGTGGCTGCTTCTCCCTTGAATTGTTCACTGTATCGCTTTGCACTCATAAAATACTTCTGAAGAGTACCCTGAAGTCATTTTTTATATCTCAGGAGTGTTTACAAAAGCAGGAGCGATTCAGACTCTATCTATTATTGAACCGACAGGCTTGAAACGGTGCGGTTGAGTGGCTGATTACAAGCCTCAAGGCTTATCCTGTCTTGTCCAGAAAACAAGAGAAAAAAATATCGCGGACGGGAAGGTAAGCCCACTGCCCAAATAACCTGGTTCTCAGAATGTTAGATTTTGATACCCTTTGTCGAGGAGTTTCCCGGCTACGGCAGGCGGCTTCGCGACAGTAATTCCCATAACCAAATCATTGGTTGTTTTCCCGGCATTTGGGAGATAGAGAGGACATATCTGAATAGAAGCCCCCATTTGCAACAGAGCCTTGAGTAACATGGATGGTGATTTTTTTTGGGGCAGGAAGGTTTCTGTAGTGGTTGACTGTAATGCTAAATCACCCGCAGCACCACATAGGACCATGTTAATTCCTTTGCCATGCTCTTTCATAGTCTGAACAGACAAGACCAGCGCCATCATTTGCGTTTGTCTGTCTGCAGAGGTGACAATAACATTCAGGCCTTTCGCCTGCTCAGCAAGGGCATTATCTGCCCATATTAACAAAACTGCAAGAACCAGCGTAACGCATAGATTTTTCATAGATTGTCTCCTGAGTTACTTCATTAAGAGTTCTGTAAGAGTAATAACGATTTTTCATCGTCACCTGATTTATCCGCACACCGGAAGGTGTCACATTGAAAGACAAAAATGGTTCGTTTTTTAATATACTATATTGGTTGAAAAAGTCCGACAGGCTAGTGAAATCGCTGTTCAGGGGGGTCTTCTTGTGTGCGAGTCCTGAATGGCGTGAAATTATGGGGTTACATTCCTCTCGGTAAGTGCTCAAATATTATGAGCACCCTGAATAACCTTCTATTTTGTCCATATTCAAGGCCCCCGATAGTGTTGTACTGATAACTTTTTTTGTTTGAGGCAATTCAATGGGATTAAAAAATTATAAGATGTTGCTGGTCTTCTTTGTTTTAACCCTGTTTTTTCAATGCCTTCCAGGGGCCGGATCTGGGGCCGCCAGGTGTAAGGACATGAATACATGGAATACTGACGGTGACTTCTCTCTGCCGGTGTTTGACAGCGGGGTTATAAACGAGGGTGGCAACAGTCTTGCCCCCTGGGGAAGCGGCTCCTGGGGATTCGCATATGCCACCTTTAAAGGTTCCTTTGATCACGTCTTGACGGCGACGAGGTTTAAAAGCAGCGGGTGGGATGTCTATCTTTACGGAAAAGATACACATCCGGGGAGAGCCTGGGGCTATGCCCGTTTTGTTCAGGGAGACATCTGGGGGAGTGGGAGTGGTGGGCCTCGGCAGTATTATATTCCGCCTCCTGCTTCCTTACACAACAAACGGGTGCTGCTGAATCTGGATTGCATCATGGATACGGCAAAGCTTCTGACTCCCAATGATTCGTGGATTATGGCTGCCGTTAATATCTGGCTTTCCGGTCCTGGCATGCCACCGGGAAAAGATCGCCTCGGGCGAAAGCCCCTGGTCATTGATTTGTATATCTACCACGAATCCAATATGGGTAATATGGTTCCCCAGGAGGACGACCTTGCCTTCCATGTCCCCATTGCCCTGAAACCTGCCATCCTCGGAGAAAAAATGACATGGAGTGCTGACATAACCCCACAGCTTACCCAGGCGGTGCAGACAAATTTCACTGGACTGAAGCACTCTGGTGCCGCTCGCCCGCAACTTGCAGATTTGAAAATATACCAGCTGGATTTTGTTCTTGAAATGGTCAACGCCGAAGCGGCAGCCACCATTGATAACTTTAATCTGGAGATACGGTCGGACGGCCCTTGAAATCAGGGATTTTGCAAACGAGAGGCTGTTGCCGTTCGTTTGAAGACCAGACGTTTCCCCTGTTTTAAAATACAATCAAATCCGGCAAGTTTCCCGGTCATGACTGAGGGGTGCCTTCTGGCGACAGCATCATGATTCGGGTCTGCATAGACCACCACATAGTCTACATACATGGCAGGCAGGGAAATTCCCATTTCATAATCGAGTTGTTCCGGGAGCAGAAAGCGCCGGGGGCTGTTGGAAAAAAAGATCAGCTCCATATTTTGTTCCGGATCCATGAGAATGCGTCCCCTGGAGCCTTTGAGCGCATTCAGGATGTTATGAGCACCTTGCAGGCGATGGTCCGGTTCCCGCTGCAAAAGCGCACGAACAAACTGCTGCTCGGTCTTGTCCGGAGATTGCACCATACCGAACCATCCACCAACCAGCAGGATCGGGATACAGACACCTGCAATGATGGAACACGTGTGTTGTTTTACACCGGGAAATGAAAAATCCCGGGTGGTCAGAAGCAGAGCCTGAAGGGGAAAAATCAGAAAAGCTGCACTTGAACGTTCAAAAATGCCGGTACCGAGATACAACGACAATCCGCAGTAGAGCAGGGGAGCCAGAAAATATTTGTGCATGGGATGCAATATTCTCCAGCCACCCCGAACCAGAAGCAAGCCCCATGCTACTGCCCAGGGTACCAGAAGATATGCGATGTCAAAAAGTCGTTTGATGGTTTCACTGGCTGCGGTGACAATACTGCCCTGGCCCGGCCTCGCCTCTATCATATCAATGTGCTGGCTGATCAAAAGAAAAGAGCGCCATTGTTCAAAAGGATTTCCCTGACCGGTAAGAAGCAGACTCATGGGGCGCTGAATAAGGGCGAAAAATATCAGGGGCAGATAGGTAAGAACAAGGACAGCAACTACGGAGTGGTGGACTTCAAAACCCCGTCTGGCAACATAGGGTGCAAAAAGCAGGCAAAGGACCAGGGTGGTTGGATCGCACAAATACAATAAAAACATGCAGAGGCTGCAGATGGTCAAATGATAGGTCTGGCCACACAGCTCCACCCGACGCAGGCTCCACATTGTCAGGGTAAACGCGCATACAGTCAGGCTGAGATCAATACGCTGGGTAAACACAAACAGCAGCTGGGGCAGAAACATCGTAGAGAAAATACAGAGAAACGTTGTAATCGTCCCGATGCTTTTCTCTCTGCGAAGATTGTTGAGGATCGCTACAATGCCTGCCTGAACCAGCCCGCCGGCAACGGCGCTGGCAATGAGGGGATCTCGAAATATCAGCACCAGAAAATAGGGGAAGGGAGGATACACCCCACCGATATTTTCAAGTTTTGGGAAAGCCCCATCATAGGCCAGCATCGCCTTTGTCCCGAAATATATATTGATATCCGACAATATTCCGGTCTTTAACAGGCTGATGTTGATAATGAACTGACACAGGCCGAGGCCGGCTGCCAGCACAAGAAACATCCATATACTGTGAGTCACGCTTTCCTTGCCGGACACGACAGAGCTTTCCGATCCTGGATCAGAAAGCTTATTTATGCTGAGAGTTTGTAAGGCCATGGGTTGTTTTTTCCCAGTAATGGGGTTTGACAAAAAGTTGCCATAATGCCTTGTAGGCGGCTGGTGTATGAAAGAAAAGCCAATAAAAAGGGTTGAGCAGGGCAAAGGGCAGGAGATAATACAATCGCCTGCGGAATACCGCCATACAGTTAAGATAAATGCCCAGAAAATTCCCAAGCACCAGATTAATCAGGCCGAAAAATGTGGTTAACGGCAGGTAATGAGCGTGCATGATATCTATCTGAGTTACCCCCCAGAAGATAAAGAAACTCCACATAATTGGATTCAGCAGAAACAACAGTGGCGTGCCTGCTATAAAAAGCTGGAAAGAAAGCCAGTTTTTGAGTCCAAGCCTGCGCAGGAGCTTAACAGGGTGTCGATTGAAGACAAGGGCCGTTTGCATGTAGCCTTTGATCCAGCGTGATCGCTGGCGAATCCAGTTCCCATAACGGCTGTTGGCTTCTTCAAAGGTTGTGGAGTTGATAACACCTACCCGGTATCCCCTCGCGGCGGCCCGTATGCCGAGGTCCGCGTCTTCTGTGGTGTTAAAAGGATCCCAGGAGCCCAGCTCCTTGAGCAGTGCAAGGTCAAAATGATTGCTGGTTCCGCCCAGTGGAATGGGGAGTTTCAGCTTGTCCAGGCCTGGCAAGAGGTAGTCAAACCAATAGGTGTATTCGAGGGTGAAAAGTTTGGTGATCACATTCTGGTCGGCATTGAAATAGTTCAGTGCTGCCTGAAAGCAAAGAAATTTTCCGGGGGGATTTTTTTGAAAGGCGACAACGGCTTTCTTAAGTTGATCCGGCTCGGGAATATCTTCAGCATCATAAATGGTCAGGTACGTGCCCCTTGCAAAATGGACCCCGTAATTACAAGCCTTGGGTTTTGTTTTCGGCGGAATGTCTGGAACATAAATAAAACGCCAGTTAACAGGAGGTGCGGCTTTTTTGGCAGCCTCAAGGGTTCTGGTGTCATTTTCTTCCAGAAGCAGCAATACATCGAGCTTGTTTTTGGGATAATCCAGACCGGCCAGTCCCTTGATAAGAGTGGGCATCAGCTCAGGCTCGTTGTACACCGGTACCAGCACTGTGTAGGAAGGCAGATCTTCATCCTCAAGTGCCTCTACTTCTTCTGAGGTAACAGGCTGAATAATCTCGTTGCGAGCGCCTTCAACCGAAAGGATCAAACGAAAGAGAATAGTTGCAAGATAGACTGCATTTATGACAAATAAAACTGTTTTGGAAACGACTGTGGGCATAAAATAAGTCAGGGTCAGCAGGCACAGGCTGACAGCAGCAAGTGCAAGAACCTGGGAAGGACTGAAAACATATCGGGCGGATTCAGCGGGATTACGGGAATACAATCCGTATACCGTGTCATCGAGCAGGCCTTCCTGAAAATGACTATTCGTTAACTCTAAAAAATCGAGGTCAGTAATCACTGTCTGCTGCAGAATCATTCCCGGGAATTTTTGTGTATAAAACTCCAGCATTTCAGGGCGCTGGGGGTAGGCTGTCAAAAGTGTGACCCGGTTGTCTTTTACGGCTGCGGGTACCGCCTGAAAGGTAATAGCCTGCTTTGACGTCAGTTCAGGTACCAGGGACCAGTCCACACTTTTGCGGGCTTTTTTATCCATCAGTGTAAACTCAAGCCCGTAATGATCAGCCAGGGTTTCAAAAAGCTGACGCCGGGAAATATACCCCAAAGATCCCAAAATCCACATCAGACGTCCACCTTTTGTCTGCTGCAGATCCAGAGCTTCTTTGAGCTGCTCGCGAGTCACCAGACCCTGTTCTAATAAAATGTCGCCAACCCGTTTTGCCATGTTGTCGCCTTACCAGGCACCGCCCGGATTTGTCATCAGTTCAGGTTGTGCCTGGGCTGACCTTTGGTGAGTACATATTCTCTTTCTATTCAAAGTGAAAATGTCAGGAGAAAAAAGGGTTAGAATGTTATCCAGTACGCCAGGGCCAAACCTCCCCCTGCTCCGGTATTTTCTCCCCATACATTGCGGAATCCCGAGAATACCAGCGACTGGTCGTCGGTCATTCTGATCCGGCAGTGCAGTGTCATTTTAAAAAGGCGGTAATAGGCGTCTATGGTTGTGTCATCGTCAAGCTGCACGGTGTCTCCGTTATCAAGACCCCACTGAATTTCAGACTCGAGGATTAACTGTAAAATACGGGTTATGTCCTGCCCCAGAACGAGACTGCCTCGCAGTTGATCTGAGGGGAACCCTTCATAGGTCCGGAATCGCACCGTCGTCTCAGCAAAACCGTTTCGTCCAGTTACTTCCCAGCCGTAACCTGCGGCAAGGAATGTTTCCATTCCCAGACGGTCATATCCAAGACTCGGCATTTCATTGATGGAATACCCTGCAGGAATCAATCCGGTAATACCGGCACTGAGGGCCATACCTGACTGATTGAAGAGGCATCGTCTGTACCCCAGTTCCACATCAGAAAAGCCCTGTGTGCTGCCATCTTCATTGTCCACGAAATCGTAGAAAGCTTTTGCCGTCAGTGTATCTTTTTTCGTCAGGCCATACTCCATGTAGGTCTGAGCGGATAATTTCTTAAACTCCTCTTTCATGCTGTGCCGGTCACCGCTGCGATCCCAGTACTCCCCCGTTTCATAATATTCAATTTTTGGGGCAAGAAAAATTTCGTTTTGTTTCTGTGGCCATGCTTCAGCCCCTGCAGGGAGGCAATCAAGCCAGAGATAGAGCAGTGTGAGGCAGGTAACTGCTATTGGCCTGGTATATGAAAACATTCCGGTTTTCATTCTTTGTTCCTTCGTCCCGTAAGCTGGGTGTACACATAATAAAAGAAACAGACCAGTATACCTGCCAGAGCAAGGGTGGCCAGCAGGCTGTATTTATTCCAATAATACGCGAAATCAGGCTGATCAGGCGATTGGGCAATCAGCTTTTTCCCAATTGCCATGGATTGCCAGTATTGATCCCGGCTGGCAGCTGCATTGCCACCAAGTTGTTCCATCGCTTTCAAATCCAGTGTCGGCATGGGCGCTTTATCCGGAGCAAGGCATGAAAAGACCAATGCCGGAACATTCTGGTGCCTGAATGTCTGAGTGATCCAGACGGGGGCATCGGCGGTTACCCTGAAGGGGATTTCTCCTGTCAGCGGATTGCGGACTGCAATATCTTCACCCGTTGTTATCAGTGGTGTGAATCCTGAAGGGAGGGGTTTGTCGGTCACAGACAGAACAAAATAATCAAACTGCGCTGCATCCTGGAGCTTGTCAACGAGGGTGAACACCGGAACCTTGTGGTGCAATTCTCCATACATGCCAGCCCAATCCATCAGGGGACGCATGGCCGTATAGGACATTTGGGGCGCAACAAGGGCACCGCGTCCGTTCATACTGCCCATGACTCTATTCAGCTGCAGGTCTTGTCCGGTGTCTTCTGAACCAATGATGAGGCTTGAATCATCAAACAGGGTGGCTTCCATTTCCGCTGGCATTCCCTTGCAGTTTCCCTGATTCAGGTAATAGGCAAAAATGACTTCCAGCCGGTTCATGTCTGTTAGTTTATCTACGGGTAAAGAAAAAGAAGCAAAAAATGGCGAGATCTTCTCCTTATGAGAAAGTCTTTGGGAGGCGATCAGGTGTCCGTTAAGTCGAATTTTGAGAAAGCCCTTATCTTCTGGCGGGATAGATGTATGGGTCAGATGCAGAACGGCGGTTAATGATTTGGGAAACCCGTTGATCTGGGGCAGGGTGAAAGATGTCTGGGTGACAAGCTCCCCGGCACCTTTGACTGATGTGGTTTTAAAACCCAGCGAAGAAAAAGCAAGCGGTGAACCGGTCTGGTCCCATTCCGTGTGCTCCAATGTCTGCACAGTCGCCCTGGAGGATGCCAGCAGCCCGGCCGCTTTGTTTCCCAGAGCCCGGGCACCTTCTGGACTCAGATAGAGAGTGGACCCTTCAAGGACCATGTCCTGGTCAAATGCACCCACAATAATTGTGTGTCCGAAGGGGTTTACCGCAGGGGACATGGCAACGGAGACCTTGATCGAAGGGATGGCCGCTTTGGCTGCAGCCACAGTGGTCAGCACTCCCTGCCAGATGTCTTTATTTGTCTCATCGGCCACCACCGTGACAGCCGGGGCAGAATCTGCCAGAAAACGGTTCAACAGCGTGGTATCCGATGTCTGGTTTGTTTCTATGAGGCTGTTATTATCTACGGCCAGCCACAATTCATTTGCCTGTTGATTTTTACAGGTATCGTCAAAGAGCCTGAGTGTCCCCTCAACAGTTACATTGAGATGGCCGTCATGGATATTTTTATCTAAAAAGTCGGCAAAAGGGGTTAAAGGGATGGAGAGTGACAGAGGATCGTGCTTCTGGGTAATGTCATAAATTCCAGCGGAGATTCCTGCAATTTTTACGTGTATGGAAGAAGAGGACTGTAACGAAGGAGTGTGTCTGATGTGGAGCAGCAGACGTCCGTTTTCAGCCTGTGTGCCGGAAGTCCAGGGAAAGGAAAAGGCAATATAAGGATGGGGACCGTAGGAGATCAGATCACTTTGATACCCGAGTTTCTTCAATTGGACTCTGGACAGCCACGGCAGGCTGGTGCCTGGTGTGGCAAAATCATTGAGACGTGCAATGCGGGCTTCCGGGTATTCCGTTTTAAGGCCTGCCAAAAGAGCTGTTGCTTCCTGCTTTCTCAAATAATGGCCGACGGCAGCTATACGGCTTTTCTGCTCATCAAAAAGGACGACGTCGCGGTAGCCCTGCATCTTTTGAGTAATCTGGTCTTTATTGAATTGTTCTTTGGCAAATGGGATGGCGACAGTAAAAATTTCATTTCCCAGTGATTCACATCGACCCTGGGAAGTGAAAACAACGGAAAAAATAACTGCCAGCAGTAATGTGCACGATGCTTTTTTTGTCATGCTGTAACTCCATGTAAAATATCAACATTCCTTTTTTCCGATTTATCGGAAGTCTGCTTTATCAGCTGTCTTTTAAAAAGAAAGAACCTTTTTCCCTGCAGTTGATACTCAGTTCACAATATTTTATTGATAGTAATAAAATGTCTTTTCAAGGTCAATGAGGGATTGGATCGAGATTGTGCAGGGGGGAGGAGGTGATCAGGTTGCGTAAAGGGATGGATGACTTGTTGGGGACCTTGAATAATCAGTTTCCCGCTCATCTTCTTCGTTACAGTCAAAAAATTATCCTCCGACAAAGCGAGGAACGAGACGTCGAGATATCAAACATGGCTGAAATAAATTTTCTCCTGTGCCTCGAATATGAACAAAACACAAGATTATTCAAGATACCCTGTTGACTGTGCAAAGGAGATGGCCGATTATTCGATGTTCCCTTACGTCGTTTTAGAGGAGAGAATTGCTGACAGATTATTGAGTTTCCAGCTGCAGCTCTTTCAGTTGTTTTTCCAGGTTGTTCACAATATTGAAGACTGACTGCATCCCAGGTTTGGGATAGACCTTGTAGAAGTGGGGGATAAATGTACTCACCTCTCCTTTTTGGACAAGGCTGTCACTTTCGAGGCTGTAATCGATTTTTGCCTTCAGTAATGTATTGAGTCGACGCTGGTCCCCTATGCGGTGTGTAAGTCGGCGTTTCCCTTTTTCCGTTGCAGCGGTGATGAGATTCTCCATCCTGACGATTTCTTCTTTTCCTGCAGTGAGACTTTTCTCCAGTTCTTCCCTCGGCACCGGGCGGTTTTCCCGCCAGCCCTTCGACGCATCGGGCTGCCATGAAATTTTGAGTTCTCCGAGGGAGGCAAGGTCATTGGTGGTCTGAGCAATGATTGTCCCCGGCGCTGGCAGGTGGACAAAGTTTCCCCGCATGAGGTCACAGGATATGATCACCTGAATTTCCGGATGTTCTCTGGTAATTGTACTGTTCTCCTCAGAGGTGAGAGTGGAGAGCAGTATCATAAACTGAGCCTTTCCTTTCAGCTCAGCAAGGCTCTTCTCCAGCGCTGGCATCGGTGGTGAGAGGGTGAAATCTCTGACGTTCTCCAGAGATCCTCCGGTGAGTCCGATAAAGGCCAGGGATATCCCGCTGCTCTGTTTCAGTACCCATGGAGGAAAGGGAGCCGTGCCATCCCGGCGCAGGATGTTGGCGGAGATGATTGGCAGAGCGGCTATCTTTTCCCGGAGGAAAAAGGAGTTGCCACCCTGCAGGTCGAGTGTGCTGACCGTCATGGCGTCAAGGCCCATCAGGACACTGGCTTCAGCTATTCCTTCAGCGGTGAGGATGGCACTGCGGCTCTGTGGCTTTGCCTTTTTTCCGTATCGAAAGAAGAGGTTGCCCGAGTCAACCAGGAGTACATTCTCTGCAGTTTCCCGCGTCTTGCGGACTATGCGTGATTTGCCGGACAGACCGCCCAGTCGGTTGGTGTGTCAACCACAGGGGAGATACTGACCTTGCTGGTTGTTATTGAAGAGCAGAGTCAAACTGTGTGCTGCGGGGGGTGCTGCGACAGCATTTCCTGCGTTGAGCAGCAGGGCGAAAGTGGCGGTAACGAGTATCCGGCTGAGAACGGTGTTCATAATTTTCAAGAAATGATGTGAATGAGAAATTCCGTGTTGCCTTTCGGGCCTTTTATCGGTGATTCAACAATCCCGTTAACACGAAGCGAAGGTGTGGAAAAATTGCTGGTGAAATCAATAATTTTCTGTTTTGCCTTGTCGTGAAGTGCGGGATCTCGGACAATCCCGCCTTCTCCAATATCTCCCCGCGGCAACTCAAATTGCGGTTTGATGAGGGCGATAATATTTACCGGCCTGCCCTGGAAGGCGGCTGTCATTGGGGGCAGAATACGGGTTAACGAGATGAAGGAAACGTCGGTAACAGCGAGATCAACAGCTTCACCGAGCTGATCCGGTGTCAGGTTGCGGGCGTTACAGCGCTCAATGACGCAGACGCGCTCATCCTGGCGCAGTTTCCAGGCGAGTTGCCCATACGCCACATCTATGGCATAGACTTTTGCTGCACCATGTTGCAGCAGGCAGTCAGTAAAGCCGCCGGTCGAGGCACCCACATCAAGGCAGATTCGATGTTCAACAGAAACAGTGAAGGCTTCAATGCCCTGAGCGAGTTTGAGGCCTCCACGGGAGACAAAGGGGCAGTGCTGTTTCAGACGGATTACAGCCGTCTCAGGCACCATGCTGCCTGCCTTGTCCGAAATAATATCATTAACATACACCTCTCCAGCTCCAATAAGCCGCCTTGCTGTATCAAGGTCTGGAGCCATTCTCCGGGCTGCGAGAAGGGAATCGAGTCGTCTCTTTTTCAAACCAGATGAATCAGAGAGACTTGAGCCGTGTGCGGGCAAGGTCCGCTTCAGGCGCTGTTTTGTAAAGCTTGACCAGCTTGGAATAGAGCAATTTAGCGGTATCACGGTCAGCAAGTTTTTCGAAAGCCTGTGCCTGTTTAAGCAGTGCCTGTGGAGCCAGTCTGGACCCGGGGCTTTTGGACACAACGGTCTGGAACTGAACAACGGCGAGGTCATAGTTCTTCTGATCAAACAGGCTCTGCCCCATCATGAAGCGCGCTTCCATCGAATCTTGAGAGCTGGAGTCTCCTGCCACCTTCTCGAAGATTGCTATGGCACCATCGTAATCTTTGCTCGCGAGCCGTTGTTTTCCCTCGCTGAGAGCACTCGTCGTCACAGGGGCTCCGGTAAAGACAGGCTTGACAGCAGGTTGGGGTGGGGAAATTTCCACCACCGGTTTTTCAACTGTTGGTGTACTTACGGAAGCCGCAGTATTCTGGTCCTCCTGAGAGGTAGTCTTGTCCGTCGAAGTTGAGAAAACGGAAGCTTGTGTATCGGTGGAAATTGCTGGCGCAGAGCCTGAATGAATTACTTTCTTGTGGGTAGCAAAAATTTCCTGGGAGGGTGTCGAAGTGGACACATCACTGTTATCTGTACTTAAACTGGAGCTATCGGAGAGGGTGCGAAGGCGCGCTGCTTCTTTTTTCGTTGCAATCATGCGGGCCTCAAGAGCAGCCTCTTTTGCTTTACGTTCAGCGTCCTTGATACGTGCTTCCTGAATTGCTTTGACGTTTTCTTCCTGTTTGTGGAGAAGTCCGTCCAGCGTCTGTATTTTGGCTTCTTTGTCTGCCTGCTGCTGCTGGAAAGCGGTCATTGTCTCTTCGCGCCGGGCAGATTCCTGCTCGGCAACAGTGGAGATGGAGTCTCCCAGCTCTTTATTCTGTTCTCGGAGTTGCTGATTGAGAGAGTATGATTCTTCAACCTGAGAACGGAGCTGGTCGATGTCATCCTGCAGTTTGTTCATGTGTCCGCTGGCACTGGCCTGGCGTTTCTCAATATGGTCAACGGCATTGGACTGTATTTCTACCACCTTGCGGTTGAGCATTCGAATCTGACGTTTCAGAACGTTCACCTCGTTTATGGAGGCACAACCTGTCAGCAAAGTTGCAGTGAAGACGAGACATATACTGTTTCGAATAATTGGTTTCATGGCAATTCCGTTTGTGAAGCAATATGCTGAGTTGGAACAGAGAAATTGTGTGCTTTTTTAACCACCAGAGAGATTATCTCGCCCAGCGGGGATAAGTCTGGCTTCCAGGCAGATTAAAAATTCTACGCTGAAAGGAACCGTCTTTCATTATAGCGTAAATCTGACTTTTTGCGCCATTCTGACGTGAAAAGATAATCTGCCGACCGTCTGGGGACCAGCATGGAGACTCGCTGTAGCTAAAACCATCGGTGAGCTGTTTCGGTGTATCAGAAGAGAGTGGGTTCATGGTGAAAATTTGATAGACGCCGTTGCGCAGGCTGGTAAAGACAATGAGGTTTTCCGTGGGGGACCAGTCTGCTTCGGCATTCTGCACCCCTTCAAAGGTAAGACGTCTCACATCGCCGGTGGCAAGGTTCATGAGATAAAGCTGGGGCGTGTTGCCTGCACGGTCAGAGGTGAAGGTAATATATTTTCCGTCGGGAGACCATGTGGGGGAGACGTTGATCCCCTGGCCGCTGGTCAGTTGCCTGATGATCTCCCCTGTACTGTTCATCAGGTAGAGGTCGGGATTTCCTTTTTTCGACAGGGTGACGATAAAACGGCTGCCATCGGGAGACCATGAGGGAGCAAGATTCATTCCCCTTCTGCGGCTCAACGCCCGGGTGGTTTTGTTTTGGAGCAGATTCGTAATATAGAGGTTCTGATTCCCGCTGTGATAGGAAGAGTATGTGAGATTTGTGCTGTGTGGCACGAAGCGCGGTGAAACGGTGATGTTTTTGTGCCGGGTTATCTGGCGGAGGTCTTTTCCGAGAATGTTGGTAAGATAAACTTCTTTGGCATTGTTCTTCAGGCCGACAAAGACGATGCGGCTGTTGGCGATGCCGGGAATCCCTGTGAGTGCTTTAATGGCATCATCACAGAAATTGAACAACATCTCTTGCTGTTGGCTGATTTTACCTGTGAAACTTTTGCCGTTGGATGCATCTATCGCGCTTTTGCTCGAAAAGGGGAGAGACTTGCCGGAGGCTACATCAAGCATGCGAATTTCAAGGGTCTCCTGGCTGCCGAATCTGGTGTATTGCCCCAGGACCACATAATCGGCACCGGTCATCTTCCAGTCTGCCTGTTGGCTGTCATTGTATGTCGTGGGGTCAAGAATCTGGATAATGCCGTGAAATTCAAGGGCCTTGCCGAGCAGGGAGGCCATCTCCTGGCCAGCTTTACTCGGAGCTCCGGTTGCTTTGTCAACGAAGGTCGGGAGGGCAACGTTAATTTTGCGCATCTGGTTGGATGTGATGTCAAGGTAGACGCGATCAGCCGCCAGTGTCTGCAGAGGCAGGAGCAGCAGGCAGAGGAGAGTGAAAAGGGTGATTTGAAAACGGGTATTTTTCACAGGTATTCACCGTAGTTGAATTCTGAGAGATCCAAAAAAAACTCTTTTTGGATCTCTCTGGGAAACTTCAAGCCGCATGAATCGCGGTTATTTATTAAAAAAGGCAGAGGGCACGTGGGTGGATGCACACGCCATTACTGCGTGACTCCCTGCGGGGTAAAAACAAATCCATAGTTTAGTTCGGAGACATGCAGCGCCGGCGGGATAGGTGGAAAGGGCGCGGATGCTTCAATAGCTCTGGTAACAAATTGATCGTACACCCGATCTCCAGAACTTTCCTCAAAATGCATTTCACTGACATTGCCATTTTGGTCAATAGTTACTGCTACGGTTGCCTTTATAGCAGGGTTTGTAATGTTTATCGGCGGCTTCCAATTTGCTGCTACGCGTGCAGAAATTTGTCCATTATACATGCGGCCAATAGTGCTGTCTGCAGCGCTGTCGCTTCCGGAAGGTGTCCCCTGTTCTGCAGAATTGATGGCCGCAGTGTGTTCTGCTGCGGCTTCATCAGCCTGCTGAAGGAGTTCACGTTCTTCTTCGAGCTGCTCTCTGGCGAGTTTCGCTTTTTCACGGGCCAGTTCCTCCTGCTGATCCAGAGTTTCCTGTTCCCGAAGCTGGCTGGCCAGTTTCTGCCGTTGTTTTTCTGCAGCGGCCTTGTGTTGTTTCCGCTCTTCCAGAATTTTTTCTGCAGCAGCCTTCTGTCTCTGCTCTTCCTGAAGTTTTTCTACAGCCAGTGCTTTCTTTTGTTGCTCCTGCTTGAGTTGTACCTTTTGTTGCAGTTGCTGTATTTTCTCTGCAGCGAGATCCTTTTCCGGGGGAATGGGAATTTCCTTTTTGATCTTACTCTTTTTGGGGTTGAGCGAGATCGTTTTTGGCGGGCCAGTGAGGACTGGCTCTGCTGCTGCCGGAGGTTGTGGTTCTGTTTTGACGGCTGGCGGAGGTTGCAGTACTTTTTTGACAGCTGCCGGCGTTGTCTTTTCTATAGTGGGAACGGGCTTAGGCTCGGGAACGGGTTTAGGCTCGGGAGCGGGTTTAGGCTCGGGAGCGGGTTTAGGCTCGGGAGCGGGTTTCGGAGCAGGCAGGCTTTTTTTCTCAACCTTTTTCGTTATTACCGTACTTTTCCCTGACGCTTTTGTTGGAGACACTGATCCCTTTGGTGGAGACGGCAGGCTGATAAGGCTCACCGTTTGCACACTGGCGATGCGCGGTGTCGAGTCGAACAGGTAAGGGGCATACACCGTCCCGATCAGTATCAGGAGATGGAGAGCGATGGCGAAGAGAAGAGGAGCCTGCCAGTCGACGTTGCGGTGGTGATCTGCGGGGCGTAGAAACATCGCGGCATTATTCCTTATCAGGAGGTTCCGTTACCATCCCGATCTGATCAAAACCCGCTGTTTTAATATCTGCCATGATCTGAACCACATGCCCGTAGGGGACATTTGTGCTGGCCATCAGATAAATTGCCTGATTCTTGTTGGCCGCATACTTCTTCTGCAGTTCATTGATCATCAGCGCGCGGGTAAGAGGGAGCTTGTTGATACTTATTGTCCCGTCTTCCATGAGGGTGATGGTGATGGGAGTCTCTTTTTGTACCAGTGCTTTTCCCGTTACCTTTGGAAGGTCTACGTTCAGGCCCTGGGTCATCATCGGTGCTGTGACCATGAAGATGATCAGCAGCACCAGCATGACATCCACAAGGGGAGTTATGTTGATATCGGAGACAAGGCGCTTGCTGCCTCGTCTTCCGCCTGTTGACATGCCCATTTATTTCACCCGACTGAGGAGGTCGCGTTCGACGAGATTAAGCAGATCTGTGGAGAAACTGTCCATTTCCCCTTCTACATGGTCAACCTTGCTGGCGTAGAGGTTGTAGAAGATAACTGCCGGAATAGCCACGGCAAGACCTGCAGCAGTGGCAATCAACGCCTCGGAAATCCCCGGGGCAACAACGGCGAGGGATGCTGATCCTTTCTGTCCAATGTCATGAAAGGAGGCCATGATCCCCCATACTGTGCCGAAGAGACCAATGAACGGTGCTGCCGAGCCGGTAGTGGCAAGGATGGGCAGGCCGCGGGACAGCAGGTCCAGTTCCTGCGAAGCTGCTTTGCGGATGGTACGTTTGAAATTATCCATGCTGGCGAGCTGCATTTCAAGGGGTTCAGTCTCTTCCTTGCTCTTCCGCATCTTATTAATCTTCTCCAGTTCGTTGAAACCGGCTGAGAAGATGGTCGCCTGCGGGGAATATTCAAAGTCAGAGGCAGTATCATAGGCCTCATTGAGATTGGCGGAACTCCAGAAGGTTTCAAGAAAATCTTCGGAGTCGAGTTTTACCTTATGGAATAATCTCGACTTTGTGATAATAATGCTCCAGGAAACAATGGAAAAAATGAGCAGGGTAAACATAACGCCCTGGCCGACAGGCCCGGCGTTGAGAATCATGTGGGTGATGGAGAGCTGCACTGGAAACACCTCAGTAAAAAAATTAGGGGCCGTTGCCGCAGGCCGTTTTGTTCAGGGTAAAAATAATTGGGAAATGGTTTACATGAACGCATAAAACTAAAAAAGAAAGTCCTTTAAATTTCAAGCGGCAATTGTAATCGCTCTGGTGAAAAATTCAACATCCATGCGCGATAAAGAGAGAAAATTGACCTCATTCACCATTCAGGCTGAAGGTTGTGCGAGGGTGCAGGCAAATTCAATCTGCACGGCGGTTTTCCCTTTGCACTGGAGAACCCCTTTGAGGAACCAGGCTGTGCTGATTTTTTCGGTCAGTTTCACTGTGATCTGTACGGTATCGCCGGGGTAGACCCCGCGTTTGAACTTTGCCCCGAGGATACGGGTGAGAACCGGTACGCCAGCCTTGAGTTCATCCGGAGCAGCGATCTTTGCAATAAGCAGGGCCCCGCTCTGAAATATAGCTTCAGCGAGCAACACGCCGGGGGTGATGGGGCTTTCGGGATAGTGGCCGCGATAGACGTCCATTGTCGGCGAAAAGGTCTTTTCAGTGATCAGCGTTTTCCCCTCAAGGGAGAGAATTCGATCCACCAGCAGAAAGGGATCACGGTGGGGAATAAGCGCCTTGATCTCCTCAAGAGTTTCATCGGTCATCACAGACCTCCTGCGATTTCCAATACGGTTCCGGAGATATAGGCGGCATAGTCGGAGGCGAGGAAGAGGACAGCATCGGCAACCTCCTGTACTTCACCAAAGCGACGCATTGGCACCATTTTCTTGTAAGCCTTTACCTGTTCTTCAGGGAGGTCGGCGATGAAGTCCGTGTTGATAAATCCGGGGGCAACACAATTGACAGTGATCTTCTTCCTGCCCACTTCTTTTGCGAGACTTTTACTCATGGCAATCTGGCCTGCCTTGGAGGCGGCATAGTTGCTCTGGCCGGCAAAACCCATACGGGCAACAGGGGAACTGATACTGATAATGCGCCCAAAACGGCTGGACATCATCAGTGGCACGGCACCGCGGCTCATGAGAAAAGTCCCGGTGAGGTTTATATCAAGAACGCGCTGCCAGTTGGCAGGTTTCATCATGGCGAGCACTGAATCTCGGCGTATTCCCGCGCAGTTCACAAGGATGTGCAGATGCTCGCCGCTGTCTTCCAGTTTACGGTAGAAGGCAGCAACCTGTTTTTCATCGGAGACGTCACACTGGTGCATCTGCAGACGATCAGGGCAGGGAGACTCTTTTTTGAATTTCTCTGCCGCTTCAGTATTGCTGGCGTAGATGCCGATAACATCGGCACCTGCGGCAAGCAGGTTTTCTGCCACGGCCCGACCGATACCCCTTGTTGCACCTGTAACCAGTGCTCTCTTTCCTGTGAAATCAAAAGGGATTCCCATCTCAGCTCCTCAGATAACTGTCCACATCGTTGGCCACTATGACCCCATAGTTTATTGCCCCGAGCCAGCCCGACATGATAATGCCCACTGAGCCGACGTGGAAAAGTCCGCCTACTTCCTTGAAGATTGTGCGCGATACATCCAGCCCTTCAAACTTTGTGCCGAAGGATGTCCCCATGGTATGCAGTGTGTAGTTGTTGAAGGTGGCAGGGGTTGCAGCTTCCATCCAGTCAATTTTTTCTGAAACTCCTGGAAGATAGCGCTCAAGGTCCAGCAGCGTGCGACTGATCAGTGCTTCTTTTTCCTGTTCGTAGACGGGGCGGTCGAGGGGGGCCCAGTCAGCCCAGTTGGCATTCATTGAGGCGACCACCGTATAGCGGTCCCGGCCCGGGCGGGTTTTCGGATAGTAGAGAGAGAATGTCTTGGAACGGGTGTGCATGTCAAGCAGTTCGGAGGACTCAAAATCGGGTGAGGTTGAGCTGAAGAGCAGGTCCCCGATATCGTCGATACGCTCGCCGTCCCGGATACCGAAATAAACCTGGCAGCTTGAGTTGTTTACCCTCACGGCATCTGCCCGCTGGAGAAACTCTTCAGAGTAGCTGTCGCGTTCTGTGAGGTTACGTATCGTGTTCGTAATTCCGGCGTTTGACACGGCACTTCTGCCGTCGATGGTGTGGCCGTCAACCTCTACTCCGCGCACCTTTCCGCCTTCAATGATGATCGAGTCAACCTTTGCGCCGGTGCAGATGGTAACGCCATTTTTTTCCAGCTCTCTGCTCATCATGCCGATCAGTTTGTCGGTGCCGCCTTGAAAGGTGAAAACCCCTCTGTTCATGAAATTGGAGAAGACGATGCCGTAGGTGATTGCCGGATCGTCGAGGGTTGAGCCGTTGGCATACGTGATTGGCTCCATCAACAGGCGGTGGACATCGTTGCGGCCCGGAAAAAAGGTCTCAAAGAGCTCGCGGGTGGTCATTGACTGGTCGTCGTAAAAATTCATTTTTGCGACAGTGTTGAAAAAGTTGTCAATAGTCGTACGGGGAATATTAAACTGATGTTCCAGCTTATTGGTGAAATCTTCGCTGGTAAAGGTGGTCTGCAGGTGGAATTGAGGATTATCGAAGACAATGTTCTTGAGTTGAACTATTGACTGCATAATTTCTTTATTCCAGTATTTTTTGCAGGTTTTCACCATTCCGAAGGGAAAACCATGCAGCGAGATATCGAAGATATGGCCGTGGCGCTTGAACCAGGTGGCCAGCCCGCCGAGGCGGTAATGGTGTTCGAGCAGGAGAACACTGTGCCCACTGTTGGCAAGGCGGTTGGCGGTGGTGAGTCCGCCGAGTCCAGAGCCGATAACAATGACATCATAATTTTTTTGCAGCTCTTTCTGCTGCAGGAATTCGGAGAACGAAACAGGCATGGGTGTTTGTAATTTGTTGAGTCAGCGACCTTACAGCCGCGGTAAAATATGCTGGTTGACGATAGAAACGCCACTCAGCATTGAGCCGACAATGCCGAGAAAACCCTGGTCGGTACCAGCTAAAAATATATTCGACAAACCAATATTACCATCTTTAATTTTGTTCGGATGGCCATAGATGGCACCATCGATTTTGCCGGTGTAACGTTTGATGGTCAGCGGTGTGAACATGTCGCGAAATGTGACTGCGTGGGCAAAGTCACCAATCAGTGACTCGGCCGTGCTGCAGGAAAGCTCGGAGCAGCGCTTTTTTTCCTGTTGATATGCTTCGGGCACCATGGCAAGCTGTTCCCACTTTTCTGTTGCAGCAAGGTGGGTAGTGCGAATCTCCACCAGCTCACGTCTGGCAATGCCTTTAAAACCAGAGGGAAAACAGATAACGCCACTCCGCGGGTCAATACTGCTCTGCGGCCTTTGATAGTGGAATTTTTCGCCGTGATTGAAAAAGATGATTGTGGTTTCCTGTGCCCCGGCAGGTAACGCTTCATACGGCAGCTGGAAGATGTTTTCCACAAAGGAGAGTCGTGGCGTGTCATCTTTGATTCCCCTGTCTCTCTGGAGCAGGGACTCTGTTTCCTGCGAACCGATGGTGGAGAGAATATAATTACACTCTATCTCTTCGCCGTTTTCCATTACGGCTACGGCGCAATTCTTCTGCTGTGTAATATTCTGTACTCTGCAGCCGGTACGAATCTCTCCGCCATTCTCCTGGATATGGCGCAGTAACAGGTCAATAAACTCTTTGATACTTCCCCGCGGCCGGAACATCCCTTCTAAAAAGATGGCATGGAACATAATGGCAAACTGGCCGAGGTCCATGTCATTTTCATTGCTGGAGCCATAATACATCAAAGGACAGAGCAACATCTCTGTGAGCAGTGGTTCGGCGATGATCTTGTCAAGAAAGGCGCGGGCAGAACGAAAGGGCGCGGGAGCAAAGGCATCAAACTGCTGCAGAAAGGTGAGAAGGCTGCGGAAGTTGTCGATGGAACCCGGAAATTTTTCGCTGATTTCTGTCTCAAAGAGATTGAAATCATTGGAAAAACGCAATGTCTCACAGTTTTCAAAGAGAATCTTTGATCCAAGCTGAGGACAAAATTCGATCTCTGAACGTTTTATCTTCAGCTGACGCAGGAGGCGATTGAGCGGGGCGTGTTTATTACCTGGTTCGGCAAAATTGGTGATGGCGTGCAGACCGGTTTCAAAAAGGGTTTTGTTGCGAATAAACCAGGAGTTGAGCCCTCCAGGCCGGGTATGTTGTTCCACCAGCAGAACGCGCTGACCGAAACGGGAGATACGGACAGCGGCGGCAAGCCCCGAAAGACCGCCGCCGATGATCAGAACAGGAAGCCGCATTTATTTGTCCTTCAGCAGCGGCTCCAGATAGATTACGCAGCTGTTGAGGGTTGCGAGATTGGGATAATCTTCCTCAGGAATTTGCAGTTGATGACGTTTGCGCAGTTCCATGACGATATCGAGGAAGTCCATGGAGTCCAGATCCAGCTGCTCGCGCAGGGGTTCCGCCGGATCAAGGCTTGCCAGATCGGCTTCGTCGTCAATATCTTCAATAATCTCAAGAATAAGGTCTTTTATGTCTTCGCCGGTCATTGTTTCTCCACAAGCTGTCTGTGTGCGGGGTTCCCGCACGGGAATTGTATGCAGTCCGAAAGAGAATTTCGAACAATTCTATAATCTGCCTCAAATTTAGAAGAAAATATGGCTGACTTTATACCATATCAGGCCATGAAGGCTAATTTTTTTTTAAAAAAACCGTGCAGTCTGTTATGGGAACCCTGGAGAACCTTGTATTTCATTCATATTCGAGAGTCAGGATGAAATTTACCGCAGGCATATGAGTGATATCGGCGTCCAGGAACCTGTCGGAGAAATCTCTTTTGCCGCATTTCTGTATTATTGGCGAAAAATTAATGCTCGCAATATTAACTCTATGGCTCCGTTTGGTTTTCCGCCAAAGCCTTGAACTGAACCAAAATAGCAATTCTCCGACACACTTCTGACGTTTACCTCGACGTCTCGTTCCTCGCTTTGTCGGAGGATAAATTTTTTACTGTAACGAAGAAGATGAGCGAAAGACTGGTTATTCGCTGTCTCCTATTGTACTTTTTTTACTACCAGTACGGCATTGATGCCCAGCATGCCAAAGGAGTTGTTTAGAATGGTGGATATCCCGTCAGTTTTCACCGCTTCATTAATCACCAGTTTATCAAAGGTGCAAGTGGGATCGAGGTTGTCAACATTGATGGTGGGATGGACCATCGCGTCATCGAAGGAGGGCAGGTTGCCCGCCAGTTCCAGTGCGCCGGCGGCCCCCATGGCGTGGCCGATGTTGCTCTTGGTGTTGTTGATCCAGGTAGACGGCGCGTTGCCAAAGACCTCGTGGATTGCCTTGCACTCCTCGGTATCGCCCTGTTTTGTACCAGTAGCGTGGGTGTTGATAAGGTCGATGTCTTCGGGTTTCATGCCCGCCTTGTGAAGGGCGAGACGGATACACTCCGCCTGACGTGGTGCCCACGGGAGGACAAAATCCTTTGCGTCAGAGTTGATGGCATAGCCGACAATCTCACCGTAAATATGGGCTCCGCGTTCAAGAGCTTTTTCCAGTGTCTCGACCACAAAGATGCAGCCGCCTTCAGAAATGACAATGCCGTTGCGAGAGCTGTCGAAGGGCCGGGAAGCAAGTTTTGGATTCTCGTGATGGGCGAGGGCGTTCTGGGCCTCAAAGCTGGCAAAGATTCCGAAGGAGCCGACTGACTCGGAAATACCGCCTGCCAGCGCCATATCAACCTCTCCGAGGCGCAGCATCTGTACGGCCTGGATGAGGGAGGCGTTGCCAGCGGCGCAGGCTGCACCGAGAGTGTAGTGCGGGCCGGTAATCCCGAGGTTCATTGTTATCTCCCCCGCCGGGTTGTTGAGCACCGTCCGGGGGTTGTGATGGTGTGACCAGTAGGCAACATCGTAATCGTAGGCCTTTATATTGTAGACTTCGTTTTCTGTCTCAACCGTACCGTGTTCAGTGAGACCCAGGTAGACACCAACCCGTGCAGGATTGTAGCTGTCCCGCTCCAGTCCGGCAGAGGCAAGGGCTTCATTGGCGCAATAGACGCTGATACAGCCGGCACGGGTCCCCCTTTTATTATCCTTCTTTTTACGGTATTTCGTTTCATCAAAAGAGCAAACTCCGGCGGGTGCCTTGCCAAAATAGCGCAGGTCGATCTCCTGGATATTGCTTTCTCCTTTAAGAAGTTTTTCACGAAAATCAGTATAGTTACTTGCATTTGGCGAGGTGAGACCTACGCCGGTGATTACGATTCTGGAATCAATCATGCTGAAGACTCTTTTTTCAATGGTTTATGCACTGGATCTCTTTCAGGACGCAGGCAGACAGTTGTTCATGCAGAGTACAAAGAGGCAAACTGTAGATTATTTGTCGAAGAAATTCAAGTTGCTGGAAAGGGAAAGGTGAGATCAAAAAATTTGCAGACTGTGTCTCATCTTTTTCCAAAAGGATACAAGGAGGCTGAAAAGCACTCTGCTCTGGATATTTCCGGTCATATTGCGGGACTGATGCGCTGTCTGTATAAAGGATAAAATTGTTGAATCTTCTTTTTTTAAACGAACGACAAGAACCTTGCAGGCGTGCCTGGCCTTCTGTCACCTTCTCAACTTGATAAATGCTGTCGTGAATGCTACTGTTTTCCTTATTGAGGGTTGTGGTAAAAAATACCGCAACAACGTAATATTTCATTTTTTTTACTGCACATGTAATACAACGTGCAAAGGAGATGCCTTATGAAAATTATGCTCACTCTCTGCATGACAGCCAGCTTTTTCCTCAGCGGCTGTGCTACAGAGTCTTCTCATGTGGTAAATACGGAAAAAGTACAGTCGTGGAATACGATATACAGTGGCCCGAGGGTGCAAGTTTCTGTAGGGAAATTCGATAACAAATCAACCTATATGAACGGCATTTTCAACGATGGAGAAAATCGGCTCGGCAGCCAGGCAAAAACTCTTCTTATCTCTTCGTTGCAGCAAACAGGGCGTTTCTCTGTCCTCGACCGGGAAAATATGTCTGAGATCAGGCAGGAAGCCTCTTTAGCCAGGGAAAAGCAGAAGATCAAAGGTGCCCGCTATGTGATTACCGGTGATGTGACTGCCTTTGGCCGGAAAAACGTTGGCGACAGGCAGCTTTTCGGAATTCTCGGGCGGGGCAAAAAACAAATCGCCTACTCCAAAGTTGACCTTAACGTGGTGAGCGTTGATACTTCTCAGGTGGTCTTCTCTGCACAGGGTGCAGGAGAATATGCTCTCTCCAACAGGGAGGTTATTGGCTTTGGCGGGACCTCTGGATATGATGCCACACTTAACAGCAAGGTCCTTGATCTGGCTATTCGCGAAGCAGTGAATCATCTGCAGGAGGGCCTGGAAGATGGAAGCTGGCAGTCTGCAGAATAAGATGTTTCGAGGAATGGTGCTTGTCGGAATGACAATCCTGTTGTCCGGGTGTGCTCAGAAGACGATCTACAGCTGGGGAAATTATCATCAGGTTGCCTATAACACCATGCAGCAGGAAGGTGATCCGCAACAGGAACTCACAGAGATGAAAGAGCAGGCAGTCAAAGCTGAGGCGGATGGGCAGAAACTTCCTCCAGGGTTTCACGCCCAGATGGGTATGCTCTATGCTCAGGTTGGCAATGATCAGCAGATGCGTGCTGAATTTTTCTCAGAGAAAGAGCTCTTTCCGGAATCCCGACCTTATATGGATTTTCTCCTTTCGGACAAAAAGATAAAGAAAGAGACAACAGAAGAGGAGAAAGATGGAAAATAAATTCCTTCGTACGTTTTTTGCACCACTCCTTTTCCTTTGTCTTCTCTCTGGATGTGCCGAATCGCCAACAGATTATACAGAGTTTATTAAAGCAAAACCCCGCTCCATTCTTATTTTGCCGCCAATGAACAACAGCCCGGAAGTACACGCGGGCAACAGCTTTTCGGCGTGGAGCTCTATTCCTGTTGCGGAAGCGGGATACTATGTCCTGCCTGTAGCTCTTACCACTGAAACCTTTCGTCAAAACGGTATGACTGAGGCCTCAGAGATTCAGGCCCTCCCAATCCAGAAACTGCGTTCTATCTTTGGTGCAGACGCCGCCATGTATATAACCGTAGAAAAATTTGGGACATCCTATGCTGTTCTCACCAGCCAGACTGAGGTGCAGGCCAGCGGCCGACTGGTTGATTTGCGTACCGGTACCGAACTGTGGAGGGGATCAGTGTATGCAAACGACGGTGGCGGCTCCAGTGGAGATCTCCTTACAATGCTGGTTACTGCAGCTGTAGATCAGGTTGTGAAGTCCGTGTCGGATCATGCCCATAATTCTTTGGCGGGACCCGCTGCAAATAAGCTCTATCGCAGAACAAATCACGGCCTTCTTCCTGGTCCGTATTATCCTGCAGGGAATGAAGAATCTCCCCATGGACAGTTCTCGGCAGGAAAGGATCTGTGATGTTCCTGTTGTTGTGCCAATTCGGCAGGGTGTTGTCTCCAGGCAGGACCGCGGGGGCTACTTCTGAATTCTCCCGTCCTGTTTGCAGTGATTGAGATGGGAGAACCCCTGTTTTTTATTGGTATGCGGGGGCTGATACCTTATACTCGGTACACGGCTTCCTGACAGCGGGGGGAGAGCAACGGACCTCTATATCTGGAGCAGATTGTGGATGAAAAGGAGACACTCGAGGAGAGAGAAAAGAGTGAAATTAAAGAGCCCCGAAAAGAGGCTTCTGTCAGACTTGTACAAATGGAAGAGCAACGGGCGGCAGACCGTGTCCAGCAGAACCTTGATCTGTTCTCCGGTGGCGATCTGCACTCCCTTGACGATCATGATTTTGTCCGCAGTCTGATCAGGTGTTTCAGACGCGAAAGCTGCCCTGAACCACAGGTCCTCAGTGATATCCTTGAGGGCCTGCTGCCATTAATTTTCCGTGAAAAAGGTGAGGTGAGGGAGAAGGTCCTCTTAGTCCTCTTTCATGCCTCTGAGTTCTTTCTTGAAAACCATATTCTTTCCGGAGTCCTTTGCTGTAACTTTATCATGCAGGAGTGGCTGAGGGATGAAACGGAGATGATTTCCGGTACTGAACCGGTGATTCGTCAGTTTTTGAGCACGATTGAAGAGCTTGCTGCTGACAGTGAGTTTGAAGAGGTGCTGTCGAGCCTTGAACTGTTTGAAGGTATCAGAGCTGGCAGACTGGGAAAAAAGCCCGCACTGCGCAGTACGGTCAGTCATGCCCTGAAGGCGTTGCCGGGAAACAGCTTTTTCAACAAGGTTTTCCGCAACTACCCGCAGGTGAAAGAGGACAGGGAGCTGATTGAGGCTGTTATTGACTACTTCGGTTCTGCCTGTATTCCAGCACTGCTGGTCAAAATGGCTGGAACTGCTTCCCGTGATGAGCGTGCAGCCCTGCTGAAAATTCTCCATTCGTATGGGGATGCCCTTGTTCCGGCTCTGATTCACTGTCTTGACGGCCACCCGCTGTGGTCGGTGATTCGCGCTGTGCTGAGTATCTTCGGAGAACTCGGAGATGACTCAAACTACCGCCAGATTAAACCCTATTTCAGCTTTCCTGATGTGCGTGTGCAGAAGGAAGCCCTCAATGCCGTCACCCACCTGAACAAAGAACGCAGAAGAGAGCGGTATTTGCTGGCTCTGCCGCTGGTCGATGAGTCACTGCAGCTTGATCTGCTTGGTTATCTTCTTGAACTCAAAGAGTTTGACGAGAGCTTTTATAACGCCCTGTGGCGTATTGCTGGTAAGCGTAATACATTTTCCTTTACCCGTGCTCTTGACCTTCTTTCCCTCATCATCACAGGGCTTAAGGCTTACCCCCGGGAGGAAACGATTGACCTTCTCAATGAGATGCACAGTGACTACCTGCACAGCATTGGCGGGGCGCAGATTATCATGCTCATTGACAATGCTCTGAGCACGGTCTCGCCGCGGGTTCGTCACAGCAGGGCCTGGGGGGGGGGCTAATGCCCTGAATGTTGATACATCCCTCGTGAACCGGGCCATTGAAGAGAGCCTTGAAGCGGTGGAAGAGAGGATCCGCAAGTATAGCGATGCGGAGTATAGCGATGCGGATGATGAGGGTGGTGGCGGGACGGATCTTTACGATGAGGCAGATCACCTCAAAAACAGCCTGCTTGAGGTCGATCCTTTTACCCTCGACGAGGAGGTGAAATTCGGTGATCTTATCGATGGGCAGGGAGCCCGCGCTGGAACGCCCCCGCAGTTCGGCATTTGGGGGAAACTCGGCGAAGTCCTCACCGTCGAGGAATTTAAGGTCCTTTGCGACAAATCCTCGCTGGAGAGTTACGGTAAAGGTGATATCCTTGTGAAGAGTGGTGACATGGACCGCAGCCTTTTCCTGCTGAACTCCGGAAGCGTCGGCCTTAACTGTAAGTCTGGCGGGATGGAGCGTTTTCTGCGCCGGGTGAGCCCGGGGATTATCCTCGGTGGCGATCAGTTCTTCGATGCCTCTGTGTGGACGGTGACCCTCAGGGCGCTGTCGCCCGTTGAGGTGCAGGTCGTAGATCAGAGGGCCTGGGAACAGATTAAAAAAAAGTGTCCCCAAATCCGTGAAAAACTAAGGAGTTACTGTGCGAAAGGGGTCAATATTTCTGAGCTTGTTACCCTTTTCGGTGATGACCGCCGGGCTACTTCGCGCTATGTCCTTCACACTCAGACGAAACATCAGTTTCTCAATCCTGCGGGGAAATACAGTCGACGGCCGAACCACATTTTTAAAGGAGAACTCCTTGACATCTCCCGCGGAGGAGTGGCTTTCAGCCTCAAACTTTCCCATCACGAAAAGTCACGGGAGATGCTCAGTCAACAGATTTTGACCGGCCTTGAGACGGCTCATGGTTTCTCCGTCGATTATCCCGGCATTGTTGTCGGCGTACGTCTTTTTGATTCCCTGAGCCAGAGGTACTCGGTACACATCAAGTTTGCCCGGGAGATTGATCACGACGAATTTATGGAGATCCTCCGGTCCAGCCTGCCGAAATTCTGAGTCCTTTCATGTAAATTCACCTAATTAAGCTGCGAGGGTTGCCCCTTGCCCTCCATTACTCCTGGTCTCACGCTGGCACGTACTCACACAGGTCTGCGAACCCTTATGCTGTGCCTCGCCGGGGGACGGACTGCTTTTCACCGAGATGGTGGCTGTCAGGCGTGTGCGGAGTGAGACCCCGAAACACTTCCCGCGGCTCCATTTCAGCCCGGAGGAACGTTCCCTCTTTAATTACGAGAGAAACCCTGTTTTTTTATTGGTATGGGGGGGATGATATTTTATAGTGGCACCCTCGCATGCGTATTTCCCTGACAGCCGGAAAGAGCAAAGGACCTCATATCGAGAACAGATCATGGAAGAAAAAGAAATACACGAAGAGAGAGAAACGCGTGAGATTAAAGAGCCCCGAAAAGAGGGTTCTGCCAGTCTTGCACAAATGGAGGGGCAACGGGTTGCAGACCGTGTCCGACAGAATCCTGATCTGTTTTCTGGTGGTGACCTGCACCTCCTTGATGACCGTGATTTTGTCTACATTTTGATCAGGTGTTTCAATCGGCAAAACTGTTCTGAACCGCGGCTCTTCAGTGATATTCTTGAGGGCCTGCTGCCATTAATTTTCCATGGAAAAGTTGAGGTGAGGGAGAAGGTCCTCTTCGTCCTTTTTCATGCTTCTGAGTTCTTTCTTGAAAACCATATTTCTTCGGGAGTGCTCTGCTGTAACTTTATCATGCAGGAGTGGTTGAGGGAGGAGCCGGAGATGCTTTCCGGTACTGAACTGGTGATTCGTCAGTTCCTGCGTACCATTGAAGAGCTTGCTGATGGCAGTGATTTTAAAGAGGTGCTGTCGAGCCTTGACCTGCTTGAAGGAATCAGTGCCTGCAGACTGGGAAAAAAGCCCGCACTGCGCAGTGTAGTCAGTCATGGCCTGAAGGTGCTTCCGGGAGACAGCTTTTTTAACAAGGTCTTTTGCAACTACCCGCGGGTGAAAGAGGACAAAAAACTGATTGAGGCTGTCATTGACTACTTTGGTTCCTCCTGTATTTCTGCACTGCTGGTAAAAATGGCTGGAACTGCTTCCCGTGATGAACGTGCAGCCCTGCTGGAAATTCTCCATTCGTATGGGGATGCCCTTGTTCCGGCTCTGATTCACTGCCTTGACGGCCACCCGCTGTGGTCGGTCATTCGCGCCGTGCTGAGTATCTTTGGAGAACTCGGAGAGGACTCAAACTACTGCCAGATTGAACCCTATTTCAGTTTTCCTGATGTGCGTGTGCAGAAGGAAGCCCTCAATGCCGTCACTCACCTGAACGAAGAACGCAGAAGAGAGCGATATTTACTGGCTCTGCCGCTGGTCGATGAGTCACTGCAGATTGACCTGCTTGGTTATCTTCTTGAACTCAAAGAGTTTGATGAGAGTTTTTATAACGCCCTGCGGCGCATTGCTGATAAGCGTAATACATTTTCCTTTGACAGTGCTTTTGACCTCCTTTTTCTCATCATCAAAGGGCTTAAGGCTTATCCCCGGGAGGAAACGGTTGCCCTTCTCAATGAGATGCACAGGGACTATCATGACATCATTGGCGGGGCGCAGATTGTCATGCTCCTTGACGATGCCCTGAGCACGGTTTCGCCGCAGGTTCGTCACGGTAACAGGACTGGTGGGGCTAACAACCTGGATGTTGATGCCACCCTCGTGAAACAGACCCTTGAAGAGAGCCTTGAACCGGTGGAAGAGAGGATCCACAAATATCTTGCTGCAGGGGATGAAAGTGGTGCCGGGAAGTATATTTACGAGGAGGCGACAGCGGCCATTCAGCAGAATAAATATGACGTGGCAAATCACCTCAAAAATCGTCTGCTTGAGGTCGATCCGTTTGCCCTTGCTGAGGTGGTGAAACTCGGTGAGTCTCTCTATAAGCAGCGTGCCCGCGACATAACGCCCCGGCAGCTCAATATTTGGGAAAAACTCAGCAATGCCCTCTCCACCGAGGAATTCAATGTTCTCTACTCCAACTCCTCGCTGGAGAGCTACAGTACGGGTGATATTCTCGTGAAGAGTGGTGATATGGACCGCAGCCTCTTCCTGCTCAACTCCGGAATTGTCAGCCTGAACTGTAATTCTGGTGGGATAGAGCACTTGCTGCGCCGGGTGAATCCGGGAATTATCCTCGGCGGCGATCAGTTTTTTGATGCCTCTGTGTGGACGGTGACTCTTAAGGCGTTGTCGCCCGTTGAGGTACAGGTCGTAGATCAGACGGCCTGGGGGAAAATTAAAAAAGAGTTTCCCCAAATCGGTGAAAATTTGCGGATTTACTGTGCGAAAGAGATCAACAGCTCCAAGCTTGTTACCCTTTCTGGAGATAACCGCCGGGAGACTTCGCGTTATGTTATCCACACTCAGACGAGACATCAGTTTTTTGATCCTGCGGGGAAACGCAATCCACGCATGAATCGCTTTTTTAAAGGAGAACTGCTTGACATCTCCCGCCAGGGCGTGGCTTTCAGTCTCAAGTTTGCCCATCGCGAGACGTCACTGGAGATGCTCGGTCGACATATTCAGACCGGTTTCCAGATGGAGCATGGTTTCTCCGCCGATTATCCCGGCATCGTTGTTGGTGTACGTCTTTTTGATCCCCTGAGCCAGAGTTACTCGGTACACATCAAGTTTTCCCGGGAGATTGGTAACGACGAATTTATGGCGATCCTCCATTTCAGTCTGACAAATGCCTGAGTCTTTCATGCAAATTTTCCCAATCAAGTTGCGTGGGCTGACCCTTGACCCCCCCATTGCTCTCGGTCCCATGGTGGCACTTACTCACACAGCCCTGCGAACCCTTGTGCTGCGTACCGGTGGGGTTGGGCTGCTTTTCACCGAGATGCTGGCTGTCAGGCGCCTGCCGAGTGAGACCCCGAAACACTCCCCCCTGCTCCATTTCAGCCCGGAGGAACGTCCCCTCTTCTATCAGCTGGTCGGGTCGGAACCTGAAAGGGTGGAGGCTGCTGTTGCCCGGATATCTGGTCTCGGAGCGGCGGGAATAGATCTCAACCTCGGCTGCCCTGCACCGGCTCAGAGAAAACAGGGGGCGGGAGCAGCGCTGGCCACCAATCTGCCTCTTCTGCGCGAGATGCTGGCTGCGTTGCGCAGGGCAACCGATCTTCCCCTCAGCGTCAAGATTCGGCTCTCCCCGGCGGAGAAGCCGGGCGCTGCTCTGGAGTTCTGTCGGCTGCTGGAAGGAGAAGGTGTTGATCTGATCAGCATGCATGCGCGCCGTCCCGGAGAGCAGTTCTGTCGGCGGCCGCACTGGGAGGAAGTGGCTCCGGTAAAAAGGGTATTGAAGGTGCCGATTTTAATCAACGGCGGCATCTTTTCTGTTGAAGATGCCCGTCTTGCCCTGGAACGTTCCGGTGCTGACGGCGTTATGCTTGGTCGGGGCGGAGTGGAACAGCCGTGGTTATGCAGAGATATTGCACTCAACTTTTCCGGGGGAGGTGAAAAAAAATCTGTAGATGTAGAAAAGATGTATTATGATTTTATTGAATTATTGAGAGAGCGGTTTGTACCGGAAAAGCGTCTCAGTCGGCTGAAAATTTTTACCCGATATTACAGCAGGAATTTTAGTTTCGGGCACAATTTGGCGGCGAAAGTGCAGAGCAGTAACACTCTTGGAGAGGCAGAGGAGCGGGCTTGCCTGTTTTTCGCTGAAACCTGTGAAGAAGAATTGAGGAGATGAATCATGTTTGAACTGATGAAAAAAGCGGCACTGGCAAGCGTAGGTTTCGCTTCTTTGACTTCGGAAAAGGTGGAAGAGCTGGCAAATGATCTGATAGTAAAGGGAAAGATGACCGAGCTTGAAGGCCGTAAATTCGTTGATGAACTGAAGGCAAAGGCGGTGGAATCCCGCGAGTCGATGAAACAGCAGACCGAGATTGCGGTAGACAAAGCGCTTGAGAAACTCAATCTTGCGCATGCTGAAGATGTAAAAGTCTTAAAGGATGAAATTGCTGCCATGAAAGAGGAACTGGCGTCGCTGAAGAAATAAACGAAGCTGAAAAATTTTCCAGATTCTTTGTTTTTCATGTAATCGGGCTGCCTTTATTTACAGGGCAGCCCTTTTTGCGTCTTGCTGTAAGGCTGTGCTGATGGTTGCATAAGAGCCGACCTTCAGGGAACATTGAATAATCGCCCATCTTCTTCGTTACAGTCAAAAAATTATCCTCGGAGGGAAGTGCTATACTCCAATATCAAAGTTATGCCTGCTGTGAATTTCCTCCTGTGCCTCGAATGTGAACGAAATATAAGCTGGTTCAAGGTGCCCTTTATTTGTCTCTCTGGGTCCTGGTGACAGAGTGACTGCAGAAAGAGATGCAGGAGCGTTCATCGCGTGCCTCAAATCGGTGAGCTGACACTCGTGACAAGGTGGTTGACGCCATCCTTAATCAGCCGGAGAAATTTGCATGAATCATCTTCGCTAATCAGCTCTCTACGAAAGCGAAGTACCTGTCGGAAGATACTATGGAATTATTCGGGCAGACGTTAAAGTCGGCGGAGGCTGACCCCTCCGCCAGCTTTTTTTACGCAGTGAGAATGGTGTTGCAGGACAAGAAAGGTGTCGCTTTTATCTGCCAAATTTTGCTTTGATTTTTACAGTCAGAACATCAAGCTCGGGAAGTTTCAACGTAGAAAGGATGAGGAGGTAGGTTACTCCGCCAGCTGTAACCAGCAGGGACACCCCGAGGCACTGCCCGGCACTCCCTCCGCTGAGCAGTCCACCAAGCAGCGGCAGAAGAAGTTCAATAACTGCTACCAGACCAGCACAGGAGAGAGCTGTCTTCCACAGACCGTTGAGCAGGGTGCGCAGAGGAAATCCCCCCATGCTGCGGTAGAGAATGGTGAGGAGAAAGACGCAGTTGATGATCATCACGCAGGAGGTGGAGAGGGCGATGGCGAGGTGCTGCCAGCGGTCAATGGTAAGGGTGACGATGGTAATGTTCATCCCTATGGCGAGAAAGCTGGCGATGACCGGCCAGCGGGTTTTGTCGAGGGCGTAGAAGGCTGGAACCAGGACCTTGTTGGCGGAATAGGCGAAGAGCCCGATGGAGTAGAAGACAAGGGTGTTGGCGGTGGCGAGGGTGTCGGCGGGGGTGAAGGCGCCGTGTTCGAAAATGAGCCGGATAATCGGTGCGGCGAGGAGAATGAGCCCTGCGGTGGCGGGGATGGTGAGGGCGAAAACCATGGTCAGCGAGGAGACCAGAGTTTCCTTCATCTCTTCCACCTGTTTTCGGGCAGCCTGTTTTGCCAGCACCGGCAGCATGGCGATGGAGAGAGCTACGCCGAAGATACCAATGGGCAGCTGTACAAGGCGGAAGGCGTAATAGAGCCATGAGACCGAGCCCTGGGCACAGGAGGCAGCAAAGTTGGTATTGATGAAGATGTTTATCTGGGTGGCGGAGAGACCGATAGTGGCGGGCAGCATCAGCTTGAGAATGCGGTGCAGACCACTGTCCAGAAGATTGAGCTGCGGCCTGTAGCGATAACCGGTACCGCGCAGAGTGGGGATTTGGACGGCGAGTTGCAGAATACCGCCGATGAGGGTGCCGAAGGCCATGCCGACAATGGCCGACTGGCCGAAAAAGGGCAGCAGCAGGGCGAGACCGGTCCCGCTGATAATTGAACCGAGGTTGAAAAAGCTGGAGGCCAGTGCCGGAACGAAGAATTTCCCTTTGGTATTGAGCATCCCCATTACCACCGCTGAGAGGGAAATAAAGACCATGAAGGGGAGCATGATGCGGGTGAGTTTCTCTGTCAGTTCCACCTTGCCGGGTATCCCGGCGAAGTTCGGTGCAAGCAGACTGACGATGGTGCCGGCGTAATAGATGGCGACCAGCACCAGCAGGGAGAGGACGATAAGGAAAAAGGTGAGCACGTTGGAGGCGAGCTGAAAGGTCTCGGTTTCACTCTTTTTGGCGTCGTAGCGGGAAAAGACGGTGACGAAGGCCGCAGACAGGGCTCCCTCCCCGAAGAGATCACGCAGCAGATTAGGAATGCGGAAGGCAACGACAAAGGCATCGTAGGTGAAACCTGCACCAAAGAAGCCGGCAAAGATCTGCTCGCGCACCAGACCGAGCACCCGGCTGCACATTACTGCAATCCCGACGGAACCCGCGGATCTGGCAATTTCCTTATTGTTGTTTTCTTTCTTGTTGTCGGGGGCCTTTTCTCTTATTTTCGCCTTGTCGGGGGGAGCGCTATTGGTCTCTGGCATAGGTCTCTGTGAGCTGGTGGCGGGACACTGGTCCCTGGAAAAGAAAACGCCACTCCGGATTGGGCCTCGGGAGGGCGTCAACATCATGCAAAAACTCAATAACATACCTCGAAGAAGGTACTTTCGCCAGATCTAACCAGAGGGAATTGAAGCAAAATCGGAAGAGGTTTTGTTAATCGGTGGCAAACCTTGCGGAATCCTTATTCTTTCTTGACTTTACGAAGGTAAATTGCCTATATCAATAGTGTCGAAGCTGGTTTTCATTCAACCGGATTATCGAGTCGCAATCGTCCGGCCTCCCCCGGGTTGATGCCCCGGGATGAACACGTTTGAAGGAGATTCTCATGACCGAAACAGCAGACATCAGAAATGTGGTAATTGCAGGACATGGAAGCAGTGGAAAAACCTCTCTTGCTGAAGCAATGCTTTTTACAGCCGGAAAGGTCGATCGACTGGGCAAGGTTGATGAAGGAACTTCGGCAATGGATTATGAGCCGGAGGAGATTGAACGCAAGATCTCTATCAATGCTTCTTTTCATAACTTCCCCTGGGCTGATAAACACATTTTTCTTACTGATACCCCCGGTGATGACAACTTCCTCAACGAAACCCGCTTTGCAGTATATGTGAGCGATGCCGCCATATACACTATCGGCGCCGTGGTCGGTGTAAAAGGGCAGACTAAAAAATTTGCCAAAATTCTCGCTGAACGTGCGCTGCCGACGGCCATTGTTATTACCAAAATGGATCGGGAACGCGCCAATTTTACTCATACCTTTCTTGAAATCAAAGATACTCTGCCGCAAACGCCGGTTGCTGTGCAGCTGCCTGTCGGTGAGGCAGATAAATTCCGAGGGTATGTTGACCTCATTACTGGCAGGGCTTTTCTCTACGGGCCAGACGGCACGCTTGAAAAGACTGAAATTCCTCCTGAGATGGATGACGAAGTTACGCTGCATCGCGAAGTGCTGATGGAGAATATCGCTGAAACGGACGATGAACTGATTGAGAAATTCCTTGAAGAGGGTGAACTCTCTGTAGATGAGATGGTTAAAGGCCTGAAGGGGGCGATGAAAATTGCTGCCTTTTCCCCGGTGCTGGTCTCTTCCGGAACAGACAACAAGGGGGCTGGTCCGATTCTCGATTTTATCGCGGCCTACATGCCCAGCCCGCTGGAGCGCCCCGCCATTATGGCGACGAAGGCTGATGAGCTTGTAGAGGTTGTTCCGCGAGACAACGGCCCCTTCGCTGCACTTGTTTTCAAAACCATGGCTGATCCCTATGCCGGGCGCCTGACCCTTTTCCGCGTTTTCAGTGGTCACCTCTCCGGTGACACCTTTTACAACGCCACAAAGAAAACCAGCGAACGCTTCGGCCAGCTTTTCCTGATGGAAGGGCGGGAGCAGAAGCCGGTGGATGAGGTTGTCCCCGGGATGATTGTTGCCGTGGCTAAACTCAAGGAGACGGCCACCTGTGATACACTCTGCAGTGAGTCCGATCAACTGCAGATTGAACCTCCCGAACCGCGGAAACCGGTTATCTCCTTTGCTGTCAGTGCGGCAAAAGGGGAGGAGGAGAAGGTCTTTGGATCCCTTACCCGGATGCTTGGTGAAGACCTCACCTTGAAACTTGAGCGCCAGGAGCAGACCCGCGAAGTCCTGCTCTCCGGGGTCGGCAGGGTGCATCTTGACGTGGTTGGTTCGCGTATCAAGCGTAAATTCGGTGTTGAGATGGAACTGTCCATCCCGAAGATTCCCTATATGGAGACCATCAAAAAGTCGGTTAAGGTGCAGGGCAAGCATAAAAAACAGTCCGGCGGGCGCGGTCAGTATGGTGACTGCTGGGTTGAAATCAGTCCTTTCCCCGGTGGCGGCTACGAATTCGTGGACCAGATTGTCGGCGGTGTTATTCCGCAGACCTATCGTCCGGCGGTGGACAAGGGTATTCAGGAGGCCATGGAACGTGGTGTTCTGGCCGGTTATCCAGTAATCGACGTGAAAATTGTGCTGGTTGACGGGACTTTTCATAACGTGGACAGCTCGGAAATGGCCTTCAAAATTGCAGGTTCCCTTGCCTTTAAAGCCGGTGCTCTGGATGCTCAGCCGGTGCTCCTTGAGCCCTGCATGAATATGACTGTCTACGTCGACAAGGACAATGTCGGTGATGTCATGGGTGATATCAGCTCCCGTCGTGGTAAGGTGATGGGAATGGATTCGGCGAATGGCTTTGAAATTATCAATGCTCAGGTGCCGCAGGCCGAAATCCTCATGTATGCCAGTGATCTCACCTCTATGACCGGTGGCATCGGCAGTTTCGAAGTCAGCTTTTCTCACTATGAAGAGGTTCCGGCGCAGATTGCCGAGAAGATTATTGCTGCAAGTAAAGCGGTAGCGTAGGAGATATTGATGGGCAATGAAAAAAAAGTGTCGTTCCGCAGGGATTTTGCCATCCTCACCTTGAGTGACAAGGGGTCTCGAGGTGAGCGAATGGATACCAGCGGGGCCTGGCTCCGGGAGACCCTGCAGATGGCTGGCTATAAACTGCAGGATTATACCATTCTGCCTGATCAGGAAGCGTTGATCGTGGAGAAGGTAATTGAGCTGGTGGATACAAAGAATATTGCCCTGATCATCACTACGGGGGGCACAGGGCTGTCTCCCACAGATCGAACGCCTGAGGCGATGGACAAGGTGCTTGAGAAAGATATTCCCGGAATTGCCGAGGCGATGCGCGCTGCCTCGATGTTGAAGACGAATCGTGCCATGCTCTCACGGGGCAGGGCTGGTATTCGCGGGGAGAGTCTTATTATCAATCTTCCCGGCAGTCTGAAGGCGGTGAAGGAAAATCTTGAGGTGTTTCTGGATGTGTTGCCCCACGCTCTGGAGAAGATTCAGGGAGAAGAGGGAGATTGCGGGATGCCGGCATGAGATTGTCAATGTTTATTTTTTATACCGGAGGTCTGTTGTGAAGAGATGCATACGAGGAGAAGCACTGCTGGTCGCTGCAGGATTCATGCTGTCGCTCTCAGGCTGTGGAGGCAGATCAACAGCACCACAGCCCGGTCCTGCCGAATTGCAGAGCCGGGTGGACTCGGCTTCACACGCTGATACTACTACCGCTGCGGCGGCAATGACAGCTCCAGGTGGTTATTCCTGGCAGGTCCTCCCCACCTGTTTTGTCCTGCAGCCTGACGGATGGGAAGCGAAGGTGACTGATCATACGCAGAATGGCGTCCGGCACTATTACTGGGCCACCAGCCCTGAAGATTTCTCTGCTGAACGACCTTTTGAAACCGGTTTCAGCGTGGAGATACTTTTCGGCGGCGGCATTAACGGGACTTCGGCTGATGCCCTCGCTGCCACGGTCCTCACCCCCTGGTATGAAAAATTTGGGAAGAAGATGACGAAGGCGGAACTGTACGAAGAATCCGCGCACAATGGCTACAGGATGTATCGGTTTCAATACGAAGATACCTCTGCTACACCTGTTCTGAAAGTGCAGAAGTATCTTGTTGCCGACTCTTTTGATTTCAGTGTGACGATTTTCACCTTTGAGAGCCCCGTGGAGGAGTGGGGGAAGAACTGGGGGGAGTTTGGGCAAATGCTGATGGATAACGTCGGACTGTAAGTTGCAGGAGAGCATGGTGAACGTGTGGAGTAAACGGAGTATGATCTTTCTGGCGATTCTGACTCTTGCCGGTTGCGCCGGTCAGAGTTCGGAAGAAGATGTGGTGCTGGAGGGGAAGGATGGAGTGGCTGTTTGCCCCTGCAGAATAGTTTACAGGTGAGAGTGACGAGGCCATATCTTTCACAGAGACGGAGGTGACTGAAGTCGTAACCGCTGAAAACGACAGGGTGACCGCGGGTGTTGCAAAGACTGCAAAAAAAACAGAAACAGGAACATTATGTACCCGGTTCCGGGGGCATGAGTCAGAAGTTGCCTGATACCAGCGGGCTCGGGGGGCACTCATTCAACGATGTCTATTGCATGGAATTTCCTGAGCCGGAAAAAGCAATGGTGCTCATTGAACGTTTCTACGCCCACAATACGGCTTACCTCGCCTGAGTGAGAGACAAGGGCAACATGATGATTAATATTATTGTCTCTACGTCTCCCCCCTGATTGTACTCCTGAGTTTGAAATGGAGGAGCCTGGTCGTTATTTGCGACAGTCAGAAAAAGTTTCCGGCTGCAGCCACTCTATGAGCAGGGGGACTGATGTTTTGGGGCCGGTCCTTGCCGTGAGGATAAACGATCTTGCCCGGTATCTCCGCAGGCGCCATACCCGCTGTGCATGCGTTCCTTCCCGATGATACGCTGAAATTAATCTCCGTCAGCCGACTCTTTGCGTGCGGACTGGACGGTTTTGAGATCGCCCTCCATCAGCGGGCTCCTCAGGGTGCCGGAGCAGTGCAAGAGATTGCCATGGTCAGTTGCCGGGAGGCGCTTGCCGCTGAAACCCTCTCCAGCTTTGCACTCTGTACGGCATCTCTGCCTCTGCGCGAGATCATCCCGCTGCCTGCTGCTGTAACTTCGGAGTCTGCGTCTGCAGCAGAGGCTGCTGTAATCTCAGTTGATGAAGTGACCGTATTTTCATCCCCTGCGGCAGAACAGTAAAAAAAGCCGTTTGAAAATCCAACTCTCAAACCAGTTTCGGGAGCTTTTGCCTTTGTGGGTAACTACAAACTCATCTCTTTCACCATCTATCCATGATTCATACACAACACCATAAAAATGTCTGGATGCCGCTCTGTGCAGCCCTTATGATAATGTTTCTTCTCAGTTCCTGTTCCATGCGATCCCTGCCGTCGCTGGATTCCCTGAAGTTTTGGGGACATGCGGATAAAGAAGAGTCAGCTATCGAGGTTGAACAAAACCAAGAGGTGACGGCGATTCATCGGTCAACACTGGAATCAAAACTGCGCCTTCCTCAGGCCCCGGCGAATTTCCGCTGGCGCCTCTTTCGCAACAGCCTCTTTCTCTGTCCAAAGGCCTGGACGAACCATACGCAGGAGGAGTCTCTCGGCGGGCTCGCCTTTTACACCTTCGCCGCCAGTCCCGAGTCTTTCTCTTCATCAAAGATGTTTACCATCGGCATCACCGTACAGGTGCTGGCAGGAGCGCGTCAGGTGAAAAAGGTATCAACAAGGGTTATGGCCCAGATGTATCTTGAGCCGTTTCTGGAGAAGATTTCTGACCCGAAAAAGGATCTGCTGCAGATGGAGGAGCATGAGGAAGAAGGAAAGTCGCTGATTATGCTTCGCTATCGGCTGAATATCCCGGAAGGACCGAGAATTGTGCAGAAATTTACTCTGACGAATGAGAGTGCTGATACGGTGAATATCTTTACCTTTGAGTGTCCTGAGAGTCTGTGGCCGCGCTGGTGGCCGGATTATGGCCACCGTTTTCTGCGCAGTGTGGCAGTGCTGGGGCCGAAGGCAGACAAGGTGGAAAATGAGTATGAACTGCGAACAGAGTAAAGAGTACCTTGAATAATCAGTCTTTCGCCCATTTTCTTCGTTACAGTCAAGAATTTATCCTCCGACAAAGCGAGGAACGAGACGTCGAGGTAAGAAGCGCCAGACTCCGATATCAGTCATGGCTGTGGTGAATTCTCTTCTGTGTCTCGAACATGAACGAAATACAAGGATATTCAAAATACCCTAAAGAGTACCCTGCAGAAGAGGGAAATATTACAGCCTTAAGGGAATCTTAATTCAGCGGCACACGGAGAGATTACCTGTGTGCCGGTTATGCGTTGAACAATTAGAGAATTTCCACCTGATTTCCGCTGTCGGAGGGTACAATCTCGCCGATAATACAGGCTTCCTCACCTTCGGCGCGGAAGGCTTCGCAGATCGCTTCGGCATCCGCCGGCGCAACAATCACCATCATGCCGATGCCCATGTTGAAGGTGCGGTACATCTCTTCTTCGGGAATTTCACCGTACTTCTGCAGGAAGGGAAAGATAGGCGGAATCTTCCAGCGGTCAGTATGTATCACGGCTCCTGTGCTTTTCGGAAGAATACGCGGAATGTTGTCGATGAAGCCGCCGCCAGTGTTGTGTACCATGCCGTGGATATCAAACGTGTCAATCATCTTCAGGACAGGTTGAACATAGATCTTCGTTGGTCGCAGCAATTCCTCACCGAGGGTGCAGCCGAGTTCGTCAAAATGATCATTCACTGTGAAGTTGTGGTCCGCAAAACAGATCTTGCGCACAAGCGAATACCCGTTGGAGTGGATGCCGCTTGAGGGCAGGCCGACGATCACGTCTCCCGGCGCAACCTTCGAACCGTCGATAATACGGTCGCGGTCCACAAGGCCGGTGACGAAACCGGCGAGATCGTAATCTCCTTCTTTGTAGAGACTTGGCATCTCCGCTGTCTCTCCGCCAACGAGTGAGCATTTGGATTGCCTGCACCCCTCCGCGATTCCTTTTACGACCTCTTTCGCTACGTCAATTTCCAGTTTCCCAACGGCAAAATAGTCAAGAAAACAGAGTGGTGCCGCGCCGCCGACGATAAGGTCGTTAACGCACATGGCCACGAGGTCAATTCCGATGGTGTCATGTTTGCCGCAGAGATGAGCGATAACCAGTTTGGTACCAACGCCATCGGTAGAATTGACAATCACCGGATTCTTATACTTCGTTAGATCAACTGCAACGTGGGACGCAAAACCACCAAGACCGCCGATTACAGAGGGTTGGCGGGTCTCGGCCACAATCCCTTTGATCTCTTCGACGAATGCGTTGCCTTTGTCGATGTCCACGCCTGCTTCGCTGTATTTGCTTGTCATGATATGCTTGAAAAGTTGAGGAAAAAAAGTGAAAGACGGATAAAAGAGACCTTGAATACTTTCTCTTTTTATATCGTAAAGCAGAGTAAAAAGTAAAAAAAAGCGGCGGAGACAAAAGCCCCGCCGCTTTACAATAAGAAAGGCAAAAATTAGTCTCCGCGTACAATAACGCAGGTTTTTCCGTAGAAGGGGTAGAAACCACTGGTGTGGTAGTCAACTGTGGAAATAGTCGAAATTCCGCCATTGCGTTGAGCAGTATTAATTGAGGCATCGCCCTGGTTTACGAGTCCAAGAATTGAAGTGGCACAGGCGGTTCCTGTCTTGCTGACACCAGTCTCTCCAGTGGCTGTTATCGGGCCCTGAACATCTGTAACGAGACCTATTCCTGTAGGGGTAAGGCCGTTGGCGCATCCACTTAACAGCAGAGAAGCAGCTCCAATTGCTACAAGTAATTTTTTCATAAAAATCTCCATAAAAGATGTGACAACGGGGTCCTGCCGTCATCAGAAATGATGGTGTTTTTCCGTCCGCCGGGCAAGGCCCCCCGCGGTTGTTGCACTTTACTCTCTCTCCTTTATTTACTGTCTTTCAGGCAGTTTGACAACCTTTACCTCTGTCTGGAGAGCCTCCCTTGTAATAGAGCGGTCCTTCTGGTAAAAAGTGCTCATGAAACTTCTTCTCCTTCTCTTTGGCCTTATCCTTGTTCTTGAAGGACTGCCCTACGCGATTAATCCGGATTCCATGCAGGAATGGCTGAAAAAGGTGATCGACCTGCCTCCATCACAGTTGCGCCTCATCGGCAGTCTCGCTGTGGCTATTGGCCTGTGCCTTATCTTTCTCCTGCAGCGGACCTCCATTCTTTTCTGATTTCCCGAGGGATGTGTTTTCCGCGGGTCCGGCAAACAATTCTGATTCAGGCAGCAGGTTGTATTTGAAGGGTATCTTGAAACAGTGTGTATTTCGTTCATATTCGAGGGAGAGAAGAAAATTTATTAGAGCCATGCTTGATCAGGAGTCTATCGCTTACCTGGAGTCTAACGCGTACTTCGACGTCTCGTTCCTCGCTTTGTCGGAGGATAAATTTTTTCCTGTAACAAAGAAGATGGGCGAAAGACTGGTTATGCAAGGTATCCTGAAATAATTGTCACAAATTTCCCAGCGGGACAGCGTATGAGTACGCAGGAAAGAAAAGAGATGATCGGCAATGAGGGCAAAGTACTCCTTGGCATGGTGCGCCGTCTGCATCGGCGTGGCGCGGTGGGGCATCTCACCCGTCTCGTGAGCAAGACGCACCCGGTGGATATGGTGTGGGTCTATCGCCATCTGCCGACTGAGGAGCGTGAGGCTCTCTTCGAAATAATCGTCAAGGTCAACAGTGTCGGGGAATTTCTCTCCGAGCTTGATAAATCGCTCGTTCAGGAGCTGGTGGAGGGACTGAGTGCGGAGAAGATGGCGGAGATTATCTCTGAGATGCCCTCTGATGATGCCGTTGACCTTCTCGAAATTCTCCCGGAAGAGCAGGCAGAGCAGATTAGTCACCATCTCGAGAAGCAGGATCGTGAAGAGATGGAGGAGTTGCTGCAGTATGATCACGAGAGTGCTGGCGGGATTATGTCGCCGGATTTTATGTGTCTCAATGAGGATTGTACTATCAAAGAGGCAATTGCCGCCATTCAGAAACGCAGTGAGGAGATGGAGATGGTCTTCTACCTCTACCTCACCCATGGTGAGGGGCGTCTCTCCGGAGTAGTCTCCCTGCGTGAACTGCTGATGCATCCCCCTGAGAAGGCACTGAAAGAGGTTATGAACCCCAATGTCATCTCGGTTACCACCGATACCGACCAGGGTGACGTTGCCATCGTCGTCTCCAAATACGATTTCCTTGCGGTCCCGGTGGTCGACAGCAACTACACCCTCGTCGGGATTGTTACCGTCGATGACATTATTGACGTTATTCGAGAAGAGGCTTCGGAGGAGTTTCTGCAGATGGCGGGGGTCGGGAAAGATCGTGAAATTCTCTTTAAAACGGCTAATGAGTCGGCCTTTATCCGCGCTCCCTGGCTCTTTGCCTCGTGGGTGGGCGGGATCATGGCGATGTTTATCATCGGTCAGTTTGAGGATGAGCTTGCGCAGATGATTGCTCTCGCCTCCTTTATTCCGGTGGTTATTGGTATGGGCGGGAATATCGCCACGCAGTCCTCCACCATTATTGTCCGCGGGATTGCCACCGGACGGGTGAATCTTGCCGAGGCAGGGAAGGTTATGTTCAAAGAGCTGCGGGTTGGGCTGATTCTCGGCCTTATTTATGGTCTTTTCCTTGGCTTGATCGCCTGGTTGATGTTTCACGGGGAGGGAGAGCCGTCGCTTCTGGGTCTTGTGGTCGGTCTGTCAATCTTCCTGTGTATGATCATGTCAGCCTGCATTGGTGCGCTGATTCCCATGATTCTTAAACGGTTTGATGTGGATGCCGCCATCGCCACCGGGCCGTTTGTGACGACCTCAATCGATATGCTTGGTGTTCTGCTTTACTTCTCCATGGCGAAGCTTTTTCTTAATCTTTAGAACCTTTGTTCTTTACAGAGCATGTGCATCCGACAAAAAAGCGGTGAATTGACCTGGTCAATTCACCGCTTTTTCGTGGAATATGTTTCGGGCTGCGGAAGAGTAAAGAGGAGCGCAGGCCGCATCCCTGCTGAGAAGAATATTGACATTCGTTATATACAATTATATATAGCGAGATAGGAAAGAGAAGACAGCTTTCTCTTGTAAACTGCACCGCAGAATCCGAAAGGTTCTGGCGGGAGGCATCTTCCCCCCTGTCATGTCAGTGGGATTTTTTTTAGCTATCGCTGTATTGTCATAAATATAACGATTATCCGATGGAAACGGGAACAGTAGAGATCATGTCATTATTCCTTGATATCAGAAAGAAACTCCCCCACTTTACCCTGGATGTCTCTTTCTCCTGTGCTCCCGGGACCCTCACTGCCATTGTCGGCCCGTCGGGTGCCGGAAAAAGTACACTCATGAGAATCCTCAGCGGTCTGGATCTGCCAGATGATGGTCGAATTACTTTTGACGGCAGGATTTGGAATGACACGACGAAGGATATTTTCCTCCATCCCCGTAAACGGCGTATTGGGATGGTTTTTCAAGATTACCCGCTTTTCCTCACTTCTCCGTTCTCGCGAATATTTCTTTTGGAGGGAACAGCAGAGATTCCGCCATGAAGTTGTTGGAAAAATTCAACATTGCCCATCTTGCGCAGAAAAAGCCCGGGGTAATATCTGGCGGGGAGCGGCAGCGGGTTTCCTTCTGCCAGGCGCTTGCCAGAGAGCCCTCACTGCTTTTCCTTGACGAACCTTTTTCAGCTCTGGATCAGGAAACTCGATTCTCCTGCTGCCAGGAACTGCTGACTCTCAAAGCGGAGATGCATATCCCGATCATTCATATAACCCACGATCTTGAAGAGGCTGTTTCTCTGGCTGACCAGATCTTTGTGATGGACCAGGGAAAGAAGTCAACCCGATGGCTCAACAGGCAGCAGGAACAATCTGCCCTGTTGAGGCCAGGTTTTGTGCCATTTTTTAATACGGCAGTAACGTGCTGAAGACTCAAAAAGGAAAAAAGACAATGATATTCCCGAAAATGGCCTTGCAAACAAGAGCAGTGGATCCTCTTTGTAAAGTTATGGTCATCATGCTTCTGCTTCTGCTTCCCTCTGTCTCTCAGGCGAAAATTACCATTGCCTCTGCGGCAGGTTATCGCGGTATGGTCAATACCCTGGTTGAGGCTTACACAAAAGAGGCTGGTAACCAGGCAGATCTTATCTACGGCAACATGGCGCAGGTTGTTTTTCAGGCACAGGCCAGTGATGCCATTGATATGGTTATTGGAGACAGAACGTATCTCACAAAGGCACAGCTTCCCTTCGATACCACCGTAAAATTGGGCAGAGGCAGACTGGTGGCAATCTATCCGAAGGGACGGAAGGTCACAGACGCCACTCTCTTTACTGGCGCAGAGCGGATAGCCATCCCCGATACGAAGAGGGCTATCTACGGTAAAGCCGCCAAAGAGTATCTACAGACGACAGGATTGTATAATACGCTGCGGCCCAGACTTTTTGTGGTGAGCAGTGTGCCTCAGGCTGCCTCTTATGTCATCTCTGGTGAGGTAGACCTTGCCCTTGTCAATCTTACCCACGCCTTAAACATCAAGGGGAGTATCGGCGGCTGCGAAGTGCTGAATGAAAACCAATATTCGCCCATCGAGATTATCGCAGGCGAGCAGAAGACGACGAAAAATAGAGAAGAATGCAAACAGTTTTTGGATTTCATCCACAGTGAGAAAGCACAGCAGATTGTGGCTCGCTTTGGCATGTGATACCCGCTATGGATATACAAGCCCTGCTCCTCGATGATGCAACCCTCAAGCCGTTGCTTCTTTCCGGAAAAATCATCCTGGTTTCCAGTCTTCTTCATCTCCTGATAAGTGTGCCGCTGGCCTGCTGGCTCGCCAGAAAAAAGGGTGGGATCGCCGTTATTGTTGACACTCTCGTAACGCTACCGCTGATTTTCCCTCCCGTAGCCATGGGCTTTGGTCTGCTTCTGTTTTTCGGCAGACATGGATACTTCTCCAGGGTGTTTGGTGACGTGATAGTTTTTAATTTCCCGGGGCTGGTTATCGCGGCATTCATTGCCGGTCTTCCTCTTGCCGTGCGTCCGGTACAGGCAGTTCTGCGCTCTGCAGAGGCGGTGCGTCTCTATGAACTTGCTGTCCTCCTCGGGAAACGAGATCTAACAATCTTTGCCTGTATCCTGCTTCCGTATGCAAAGCGCAGTATCGCCGCCGGAATGATTCTGGCGACGGGGCGGGCTCTTGGTGAAGTTGGAATGACACTGATGCTCGGCGGGAATATCATGGGCAGAACGAATACACTCTCTTTGGAAATCTACAATGCTGTTTTCAATGGCGAATTTGAAAGGGCAGCCTTCCTTTCGATTCTCGTTGGTGTGATTGCAACGGTGTTGTTTCTTTTCATGAAAAAGATTTCAAATTCATAAACTACAAAAGGATAGAGGATGAACAATTCAATACTTGGTGATGTACAGCAGAAATCTCTTAAGCTCTGGGAGAAGGCGGGAATTCTCGATGAAAATGTCGAAGTACTCGCCCATGTCCTGACTACAGAAGAGGCTATAGGAAATCCTGAAGGTGATGATTTCCCCCTGCAACGGGGGAAAGAGAAGCTGATGGAGGCAACGTTTAAAGGAGAAAAGGGGCAGGCCTTTACAGATCGTTTCGGAAATTTCAGTGCCCCTCTCCGCGACATCTGCAACATGACACTGGATAACAATTTCAACCGGGCGATATTTATCGCCACCCTGAACGCTGTACAGCGTAGTCTGGGGAAGGCTGAACGGACTGTTCACTGTCGTGATGAAGGTCCTAAACTCTGCGCCTCCCAGTTTGCCGATTACCTCATGGACAAATACGGGAAGGTTCGTATTACCCAGATTGGTTTTCAGCCTGCAATGATAAATGCTCTGTCTAAAAAATTTGCTCTGCGGGTTGTTGATCTTGATCCGGATAACATTGGCACTGTTAAAGATGGCGTTCCTGTTGGAGGTCCTGAAGAGACTGAAGATGCCATTAACGATGCCGAGCTGCTGGTGGTAACGGGATCAACTATTGTCAACGATACCCTGGGAGATTTTTTGAGAGCAGATAAACCCACTGTTTTCTTCGGGACTACCGTGGCCGGAGCGGCCGAATTGATGGGCTGGGAACGCTTCTGCTGTCAGAGCAGCTGACGGTCGAGTCTGCGTGGCAGACCTGCTCTTCGTAAACTTTTTTTACCCGTCCCGCAATTGTTATCTCTGTCGGGCTGTTTATACATCATGCAGGCATGGTTTTTTCCCTGCATGAATGTACTCATTCAGAGGGTTGAAATAATACTCTTTTTTTTGTTTCATTAAATTAATTTATAAAACTGAATAATGAAAAACAGGTATTACGTTTCAACTGGAATTTTTACGGTGCTGCTCTTGTTTTCCCCTTTAAACAGTAGAGCTGAAAAAGAATCTCAATCTGTTGTCCCAGGTTCTCCCGTAAATGCGGTGTCGGGGTCAGCCGGGCTCCCTTTTCCCAAGGGAGTGCTGTCTACAACGATAAATTATCGTTATGCTGAAACCGGGGGGCTCTACCTTGGAAATGATAAACAGAATAACAATGTTGAGCGGACAAAAAATATTGGTGTTCTTAAATTCCGTTATGGTATTCTCCCGGGTTTCGATGTACGTACATGCACATCTTTTTATAATATGAATTTTAAAAACAACAGTACTGGTTCTGACTTGAATCGGGATGGTGTCGGGGACACCACTGTTGTCTTTCGCAAGGAGCTGTTAAACCAGAAAGAGGGCGCTCCATTTTTTATGTCAGCCGATATTGGGGGATTCCTGCCGACGGCCAGCGTAGACAGTGAAACGGTCGATTCCATGGGGAATCAGGCCTGGGGTGGGCTCCTCGGTCTTGGATTCACCTGGATACATGGGGTTCAGCGAATAGATCAGGAGTTTAACTACGCGACTTTTACCGAAGGGGAGCATGATTACCGCCACCCTCAACGTTATCGTGCTAATACGACATGGACGATGGCAATGAATTCCATACTGGATATCGGGCTGGAATCCACCTGGGAATATGACGGTGAGAGTGAAGTCGACGGTGAAGGGATGGATAATGGCACTCAGGAGTGGTACGCAGGTCCCAAGGTCGGTTTCCGTATCTCTCGGTGGAAAATGTATATTGGATCGGCAGTCATGTTCCCTGTCTATAGAGACTACGATGCAATAACCCCTTCTGATGAATATCGTCTTGAAGTAAAGGCAGTTAAAACTTTTCAACTTTTTTAATCTGATTGTTTGAGTTCTTTCCAGACGGAAATGTTACTGATAAAAAGAATGTTTCTTCTGCAATTTATGTTTTTTCTTATCTCCTGTTTATGTTCTCGATAATGAGCAGGATGTTAAAAAAGTGTAACAATAAGTGTGCCCATCCTGTTGAAAACAAGATAAAAAACGGTGAATTGACCAGGTCAATTCACCGTTTTTTATCTAAGTTATATGTGCTCGCAAAGAAAAAATGGTCCCTTGAATAATCTTGTATTTCTTTCATATTCAAGGCACAGAAGAAAATTTATTAGAGCCATGTTTGATCACGGA
>JALNVI010000017.1 GCA_023231425.1 Desulforhopalus sp.
ACCACAACTCCTACGGAATGGGAAACAAAAAGGATGGTCGCACCCTTGCGCCGAATCTCCTCCAGTCTTGAGAAACACTTGCGCTGGAAGAGCTCATCCCCCACAGCCAGGGCCTCATCGACAATAAGAATCTCCGGATCGACATTGATGGCCACGGCAAAGGCGAGGCGAACCATCATTCCACTGGAGTAGGTCTTTACCGGCTGTTCAATAAAATCACCAATGTTGGCAAAGTCTGCAATGTCGGCAAAACGGGAGTCAATCTCTGCGCTGGTCAAACCAAGAACGGAGCCATTCATATAGACATTTTCCCGTCCCGTGAACTCTGGATTAAAACCGGAACCCAGTTCGAGCAGGGCCGCAATACGCCCTCTGGTCTGACATTTTCCCTCAGTGGGATTAAGGGTTCCGCACACCATTTGCAGAAGGGTTGATTTCCCACAGCCGTTTTGCCCGACAATACCGACGGTTTCGCCCCTGCCAATGGTAAAGGAGACATCACGCAGTGCCCAGAACTCTTTATAATAGTGCCGACGGCCACGCATAATCATCTGCTTAAGACGATCTCCCGGCTTATCATAAATTTGATAGCATTTTGAAAGATTTTCAACAGTGATAGCGGCATCAGATGACATCGGCGAACCCCTTGCGTGTTTTTTGAAACCAGGCGAAACCGAGCCAGCAGATAAGAATGGAAACTGTATATTGCAGAAACAGCATGGTTACATCCGGCAGTTTACCCCACAGCAAAACCCCTCGACACTGTTCCACGATACCGGAAAGCGGATTCAGATTGAGCCAGAGATGGTAGACGGGCGGAAGATTTTCTACCGCAAAAAAAATAGGGGTGAGAAAGAGAAGAGCCGTGGTTACAATAGTGATCATCTGTGCAATATCACGGATAAAAACGCCAAGAGAAGAAAGAAAGAAAGAGAGACCGACGGTAAGAATACAAAGAGGTGCAAGTGTGACGGGATAGAGAATAATGGTCCAGGGAGGGATCCCTCGAAGGAGGATATCCGCCACCAGCCAGACAAGAAAGCTGACTCCCGCGTTAAATATTGCACCACCAAGAACAACCCAGGGAAGAATATCCAGAGGAAAAATGACTCTCTTAACGTAGTTAACGTTATTAAGAATGAGGTTTGGCGCCCGGTTGATACATTCCGCAAAGAGGTTGAAGACCATTAAACCAGAGAAGAGAATCAGGGCAAATTCAGTCTTGGAATCGCTCCCCCCATGCCATCGCGCCTTGAAAACCACGCTAAAAACGAATGTATAGACCGCCAGCATGAAGATCGGCTGGAAAAGCGACCACAGCACCCCGAAGGCAGAGCCGCGGTAGCGACCGATAACCTCGCGCTGCACAGACTTCTTCAAAAGATAGCGATTTCGCCACAAGCTGGCTCCCATCTCTCGAAAACTCATCGAAAAATCCTGCATCGATCAACTCCTCGTTTTGCGTCTGGAGAAGCAATGGCCTTCCAGACATTGACAGGATACTCTGAAAAGAAAATTATCTGGGGAAAATGTAAAAAAAAACCGAATTCAGCCTTACCGCAAGGTGACTGAATTCGGGGCTATATGGCAATCAAGTTTCCACTTGGCTGTTTACTGGTGGCGATGCAGGGAATCGAACCCCGGACACTGCGGATATGAGCCGCATGCTCTAACCATCTGAGCTACATCGCCATAGGAGATGATAAGGTGATTTTTTTACCGTATCGGCGATACAGTGTCAAGGATTTTCTCGGGACAACGTCGATTGACAGCCTGACGTTTTCTAAAATTAAAGGCCCTCCGACAAAACGTCGGGGGGCCTTTAAATAAAAACGGTTCAGCCGGAAAGCAAATTACATCATGCCGCCCATGCCGCCCATACCACCCATACCTGCAGGCATTCCGCCGCCAGCAGGAGCGTTTTCTTCAGGGCTGTCAGCGATCACGCACTCAGTGGTCAGCAACATGCCGGCAACAGATGCGGCATTCTGCAGTGCAGTGCGGGTAACCTTGGCAGGGTCAATGACACCAGCTATGATGAGGTCTTCAAATACCTCAGTGGCAGCATTAAAGCCATTGGCTCCTTCAAGTTTTTTCACCGCATCAACAATAACAGAGCCTTCGCGGCCTGCGTTGTTGGCGATCTGACGAACCGGTTCTTCAAGGGCGCGGAGGAGAATCTCTTTACCAGTCTCCTGTTCACCAACAAGTTTCAACGCATCGAGAGCCTTGAGGCAACGGATATAGGCAACGCCACCACCAGGGACAACACCTTCTTCAACTGCAGCACGAGTTGCGTTCAACGCATCTTCAACACGAGCTTTTTTCTCTTTCATCTCAATCTCGGTAGCAGCACCGACATTGATCACTGCAACTCCGCCGTAAATTTTAGCGAGACGTTCCTGCAGTTTTTCACGGTCATAGTCAGAGGTGGTGTCTTCAATCTGCTTACGAATCTGGTTGACACGGGCCTTAAGCTTGGCTTTGTCGCCGGAACCATCGATGATGGTAGTATTTTCTTTATCAACAACAATACGCTTGCAGGTACCGAGGTCTTTAACCGTAACGTTTTCCAGTTTGATCCCGAGGTCTTCAGTAACAACCTGACCACCAGTAAGAACTGCGATGTCTTCCAGCATTGCCTTGCGACGATCACCGAAACCCGGAGCTTTAACAGCAGCCACGTTAAGGGTACCACGCAGCTTGTTGACAACCAGAGTTGCCAGAGCTTCACCGTCTACATCTTCAGCGATGATGAAGAGACCTTTACCCATTTTGGCAACGGACTCAAGCACCGGAAGCAGGTCTTTCATGTTGCTGACCTTCTTCTCAACGAGCAGGATGTAGGGATCTTCCATGCTGACTTCCATGCGATCGGGATCGGTCACAAAGTAGGGAGAGAGGTAGCCACGGTCGAACTGCATACCTTCAACAACGTCGAGGCTGGTCTCCATGGACTTGGCCTCTTCAACGGTGATAACACCCTCTTTACCAACTTTGTCCATGGCCTCGGCAATAATATTACCGATGGTCTCGTCGCTGTTGGCAGAGATGGTACCAATCTGAGCAATCTCTTTCTGCTCTTTGGTGGGGGTAGCAATTTTTTTCAGTTCACCGATAACACAGGCAACGCCTGCGTCGATACCGCGTTTGATTTCCATCGGGTTGCCACCAGCAGCAACCAGACGCACGCCTTCAGTGTAGATGGCCTGAGCAAGAACAGTGGCGGTAGTGGTCCCGTCACCGGCAACATCAGAGGTCTTGGAAGCAACTTCCTTGACCATCTGAGCACCCATGTTTTCGAACTTGTCTTTTAATTCAATTTCTTTGGCAACCGTCACACCGTCTTTGGTAATGGTCGGTGCACCATAGGATTTTTCAATGAGAACGTTACGACCCTTGGGACCGAGGGTAACTTTAACTGCATTTGCAAGGGTGTTTACCCCGGCAAGGATAGATTCACGGGCTTTCACGCCGTATTTAATTTCTTTTCCAGCCATTTTAAACTCCTTTATCTGTAGAGCGTTGTTTTTCTATCAGAAACCAAAAATTACTCAATAATACCGAGGATATCATCTTCACGCATAATGAGATAATCATCGCCATCAATTTTAACGTCGGTTCCACCATATTTGGAGAAAAGGACCTTGTCTCCGGCAGCGACCTGCATGGCAACGCGTTCGCCATTATCGCCGGTTTTACCGGGACCTACGGCAACTACTTCACCCTCAGCGGGTTTTTCTTTAGCACTGTCTGGAATAATGATCCCACCTGCAGTTTTCTCTTCTTCTGCGAGTCGTTTCACCAAAAGACGATCGTTCAAAGGACGAATTTTCATTACAACCTCCTGCCTGTTATTTGATTTACTTTTGGGCCCCACAGGCTTTCCTGCGGAGCGAGTTCAAAGTTTCTTCCGATATCCGGAGATTCTTCCTTTTGCGGTGGAAAATATAGGCAACCCAAAACAAAAATCAAGGGAAGGAAAAGAAGAATGCCCAATTTTGTAATCTCTGAAACGGAAAAAGGCTCTGTCCTTTCACATAGTCGCGAAAAAACAGAACCTTAATTGTGCAGGCAGAACTGAAAGGCTGCTCAGTTCAACTTCATCACCCACTTAAAGGGATCTTCACGTTCACCGTGTTGAATTTCCTGCAGCTCCGTGTAGAGTCGTTCGGAGAGTGCGCCGACCTTGTTGTCGTTGACGCTGTAACTCTTTCCTTTGTAGAAAAATTCACCAATGGGAGAGATCACCGCAGCGGTCCCGGTGGCGAAGGCCTCTTCGAGGTCGCCGCTTTCCGCACCCGCAATTACTTCGTCGATGCTCACTGCCCGTTCCACGGCCTTCACGCCAAAGCTGTCAGCCAGCTTGAGAGTAGAGTCACGGGTAATCCCTGGAAGAATTGAACCGCTGAGAGAGGGAGTTACCAGTTCGTTTTTGAACTTGAAGAAGATATTGGAGGTTCCGACCTCTTCCACATACCTGTGTTCTTTGGCGTCAAGCCACAGGACCTGCGAATAGCCCTCTTTTTTGGCAATCTCCGACATGTAGATAGAGGCCGCATAGTTCCCTGCCGCCTTCACATTACCCACACCGCCCTTCGCCGCGCGGGTGTATTCATCACTGACATATATTTTAGTCGGGTTGAAACCTTCTTTGTAGTAGGCCCCAACGGGGGTGAGAATAATGTAAAAGTAGAAGAGATTTGCCGGCTGCACGCCGAGTGCCGGTTGTGCGGCGATCATCGTCGGGCGCATATAGAGAGCGGAACCGTATTCGGTGGGAACCCAGTCCCTCTCCAGATAGACCAGTGCTTTCAGTGCCCTGATCACCTGGTCTACCGGAAAGCGCGGCATGCACATCCGCTGTGCCGAATTGTTCATCCGCTCGAAGTTTTTCTCCGGGCGGAAGAAGTAGAGCTGTCCGTCTTCATTCTTGAAGGCCTTCATCCCTTCAAAAATTGCCTGGGCGTAATGGAAAACGAGGGCGGCAGGATCCATGGAAAAGTTCTGATACGGGCAGATCTTCGCATCGTGCCAACCCTTCTCCCGACTCCATGTCATGCGAAACATGTGATCGGTAAAATACTTGCCAAAACCAAGATTTGCCGGATCAGGCTTCCGTTTCATTTCGTTTTCCGCACACTTCTCTACTGCGACTTCAATTTCATCCCACATTGTTTTCTCCAACTATTTTTTCCTGTTTGCGTAATATATTGAAAGTAATATATAATTGTCGACAGGGAGTGATGTCCCAACTGTCCGCCCAAAGTATAAAAACATTTACTGCAGTTTTTATGAAATGCAACTCAAATTCCTGTCAACCCTCAAGCTCCATTGAAAATTTCGCCTTTTCAGAGAGCCTTTACTTCGATAGACACCCCATGCAGAAAACCCTCTCTTCTCAACCGCCCCAGCAAGTTAATAACTATTTTCTGCTCGTCTTTGGCATCGCCGTTTTTCTCTTTGCCCAACTGCTCTGGCCCTTCTGGTCGATCCTGGTGCTCGCCTTCCTGCTCACCAATCTCTTCCGACCTCTCTACCTTTTTTTCAATCGCAGACTTTCAGAAGGATTCGCTTCCTTTCTCACCTGCCTGCTGATTATCACAATCGTTTTCGTCCCCCTGACCTTCTTCGTCACCAGTCTGACAGATGAGACGCTCAGTCTCTACAAATGGGGTCGCGACAGCCAGGTAGCATTAAAACTGCAACAGTACATGCAGGAAAGCTCCAGCGTACACCGGGTACAGACTCAGCTCAAAGAGATGGGATTTACCATTGAGACCAACCAGATTATCGACGGCTTTACCTATCTCGTCAAGCGCGGCGGTTTTTTCCTCTACTCACAGGCACAGAGCTGGGCCACCAACGTCCTCCAGTTTCTCTTCTCCTTTTTTATCATGATTCTCGTGATCTTCTTTCTCCTCATCGATCAGCCCCGTCTTATCGCGTATATGGTGAAGATTTCACCCCTGCCCGAGGAAGACAACCGCCTGCTAATTGCCCGTTTCCAGGAGATCGCCAACGCCATTCTCAAAGGCAATGGCATCTGCGGGTTAATCCAGGGGGTACTCGGGGGACTGATCTTTTACATCCTCGACCTCAACTCGCCCCTGCTGTGGGGGTCGGTGATGACAGTTCTCGCCTTTCTGCCCATCTTCGGTATCGGCCTTGTGATGATCCCCACCGCCGTCTTTCTCGCCATCTCCCAGAGCCTGTCCCTCGGACTTTTTGTGCTGCTCTATTACGCCATTCTCTCCTTCACCATGGAATACCTGATTAAACCGAAAATGGTTGGAACCGAAGTGAAGATGCATACACTGCTGGTCTTCCTCAGCATTATCGGAGGACTGAGCGTCTACGGCATTATGGGCATCATTTATGGTCCGCTGATCATCACTGCCTTTCTCACCCTCTCCGACATGTATCTAAAGCGGTATGTGGCAACAAAAGGAGATCACAGAGGTCAGAAAAAAAACGGTGAAGCCCACAACACGCCAGAAAAAGATGTAAACCAGCCATCCGGGCATGAAGACCGGTGAGACGAGTTTCAGTACCGGAAAATGCCGAATCTGGATGCTTGCCAGCCTGAAAGAGGCCTTCGGCTTTCAGGCTGGCAAGCATCCATACACTCATCACAATCAGTCCCGAAAAAAGCAGCCCTGTGCAGAGAATTCCATCCACCCTGCGCGAATAAAAAAACCCCGGTTCGCATTTCGCGAATCGGGGTTTTCTACTCTTCAGGGTACCTTGAATAAACTTGCGGGTACCTTTAAAGCTTATTGTCAGGCTGTCCGGGAAAGCTGGCGGACATCAAGTCCAAGAGCCTCGGCAACCTTTTCAAGGGTCTGTTTACGATTTTTGGTACCTTCCTTTTCAATCTGGGCAATGGCAGACTGGGTCATCCCCATCTGTTCAGCAAGTTCGCGCTGGGTAATCTTTAAATGCTTCCGCCAGGCAGCAATAAGCGAGATTCCGGTTTTCAGACGAAGACTCATAATTTCATAGGGAATGTAAATTGCGTCCGCCTCTTCCCCGGTAATCTCAAGCCACTTTTCATACGGGATTACAGCGAAAACCGGCTTGTCACCATCTTTAATGATCTGAACTTCGCAAGGAATATCCATCTTCTAATCATCTCCTGAAAATCAACCCACTTCCATCTATGCGGTTTTTCATGTAATAATTTACTGTAATGAGCACTGTTTCCTTCAAAGAACACCTTATTAAAACAGGTTTAATACAAGGATACAAGGAAAAAAAGTCAGCTCAATTCTAAAAATTTCTTTGTCCGTTTTTACGAAGTGCAGAAACAGTTTAGCAGTTTTATACTGGTAAAATTTGACGCATTACTTATATCATGATACACACTCTCCCTCAACATAAATCGCTTCAAGGTAAATAATTTTGCGGGGCAGCTGGGAAGGAGTTCCCCTTGAGGCAAGAAAGGTGGCCGGAGCACCGGGCCGCAACCTGCCAAAATTTTCCATGCCGAGCAGATCTCCGCCGGTAACGGAAGAACAGCGAATGGTCTCTCCAAGAGAATACCCCGCGCGGCGGAACAACTTCATTTCCTCCATCACCCCTTCACCATGAAGCACACCGAGACTGCCGGCATCTGTACCGACAGCCGTCTTCACGCCGAGTTCCCGCGCCCGGGAAAGTTGCGCGAGCTGATGTTCAAGGAGACTGTCGAGAACGACCTGACTGCCGTGTCCGCCAAGGATATCAAGATTTTGTCGATATGCGCGCATGGTGAAGACGGTGGGAACCCACACAGCTTCACTGTCACGCAACCGCCTGAGATTTTCCTCCCCCATAAAAAAGCCGTGTTCGATAGCGTGGCACCCTGCCTCGACAGCAATACGCACAGCTTCCTGTCCGTTGGCATAAACCATTACCTTTTTGCCGCACTCTACAGCACGCTGCACCAGTTCCTTCAACTCCTCCAGTGAAAACTGCGGCGGGGTCTGCACGCCGTATTCTGTGAGACTGTTGACTCCGGACTGAACAATTTTGACAAACTCCGCCCCCGCATCCTCTCCCCTGCGCTGCGCCTCACGGAAGGCATCAGGGAGGTTGAGGCCATAACTTTCCGGCGTCCGCCCGATGAGCCGACCATAGCGCCCTTTACGGTGCCATGCCCGCCCGCTGGTACGCAGGGTAAACCTCGGGTGCTCCTGCTCCTTTGCAAAACGCAGGGCATATCCACCATAGTCACCACCATCGCAAACAGCGAAGACACCATGACTGAGGTAGTCCCCGGCATGCTGTTTCATTACCGGCAACAGCTCCTCGCAGCTGGAGGCAAGCTGCTTTTCCCGCACCGTGAGATCAGTGGTAGCGGACATGCAGAGGTGGGAACAGGCGTCAGTGAGGGGTGGCAGAACAGTACAGTGGGAGAGATCAATCAACTCCTCTGCAGCCACTCCGAGGCTGTCAGTCCACGGCTCAACCTCTGTGATGACGCCATTTTCCACGGTGAGCAGCTGTTCGCCAAGGGTCTCCGTGCTGATCCCGTCCACCATCCAGCCGACTCGAAATCTTTTTCTCTCCTGCGCCATTCCCGTACCTCCAACATGGTAAAATTAAAGGGTTCGTTGTATGTTGACCACATTGCGACATCAGGTCCGTATTCCCGATTCATTTCCCAGACAATAAAACAAAATAGCTAATATGCACGAAGAAACACGAATCAACAGCACCCTCTGGACCGAACTGGACAACACTCCCGCCACCACTATAAATCCGCCTCTCTACCGCGGCTCGACCGTCCTTTTCAAAAACTACGCGGAGATGTGCGAAGTTGACCATCACCAGTTCAGCGGCATCACCTACGGCACCGACCGCCTGCCTACCCAGCGCCAGTTTGAAGAGGCCATGCGCCGGCTGGAGGGAGCCGCTCTGACCCGCATCTGCCCCTCGGGAATTGATGCCATCCGCACTGCGCTGATGACCTTCCTCAAGGCTGGTGACCATCTGATTGTCTGCGATAATGTCTACATGACCGGCCAGCATTTCTGTTCGACCGTCCTCAAAAAATTTGGCGTTGAAACCACTGCCGTTCCCGCAAATATCGCGGGAGATATTGAAAAATATATTCGTCCGAACACCGCCGCCATTCTGCTGGAATCCCCCGGCTCCATCACCATGGAACTGCAGGATATCCCGGCGGTATGTGCAGTCGCCAAAAAACACGGGATTGTCACCCTCATCGACAATACATGGGCCACCCCTCTTTATCTTGATCCTTTCACACTCGGGGTCGATGTCACCATTCACTCGCTGACCAAGTACATCTGTGGCTACTCCGATGTGCTGGCAGGAACAGTTTCGACAAATGCAGAACACGCCGAAACCCTTGATGAGTTCTACAAAACGATGGAGATCTACACTCCCGCCGAAGATTGCTCCCTTGCCCTGCGCGGCCTGCACACCCTCGAGGTGCGTCTCAGCCGTCACGCGGAATCTGCTCTGCAGATCGCCCGCTGGCTCGAGACCCATTCACTGGTGGAAAACGTCCTCCACCCGGCGCTCGAAAGCCACCCCGAACACCAGCTGTGGAAACGGGACTTCACCGGGGCTGCCGGTCTCTTCGCCTTCACGCTGAAAAAGGACTGCAGTGAGGAAGACCTCGGCACCTTCATCGATCACCTGCAGCTCTTCCACCTCGGCTACAGCTGGGGCGGTTACAAAAGCCTGCTGACGGCGGCAAAGGTCAACCGTCAGACAAACTCCCGCTACGCCGGAAAAACAATTATTCGCCTCAATATCGGCCTCGAAAATGTTGATGACCTGCAGCAGGATCTGGAGGCGGGACTGGCACAGCTGCAGGAGCTTTAGCCCCCTTTAACTGCCAGGAAAGGCTGTACCTTTCCCTTGGAAAAACCTCCCTGAAGGAGCCAGCATGAAAACAATCGGAGACAACATGAAAACAATCGGTTTTATCGGACTCGGCGTCATGGGACGCAGCATGGCCGCAAATATTAAAAAGGCGGGATATGACCTGCGCATCTACACCCGCAGGAAGGCAACGGCAGGTGACTTGATTGCCGACGGGGCAACCTGGTGCGACACTGTCGCCGGACTCGCTTCGGGCTGTGATGCCATTATAACCATTGTTGGCTACCCGCAGGATGTGGAAGAGGTCTACTGTGGTAAAGGCGGGCTCCTGGAGAGTGCCGGACAGGGCACAATCCTCATCGACATGACGACCTCCAGCCCGTCCCTTGCCCTGCGTATTTACACTGCCGCGAAAAAGAAAGGAATTGCGGCCCTCGATGCACCGGTCTCCGGTGGTGATGTGGGGGCCAAAAACGGTACGCTCTCCATCATGATCGGCGGCGACAAATCGAGTTTTGAAACAGCTCTGCCCCTGTTTGAAAGTATGGGAAAAAATATCGTCTATCAAGGGAAGGCCGGTGCAGGACAGCACTGTAAAGCGAGCAATCAGATCGCTATCGCCTCCACCATGATGGGTGTCGTTGAAGCAATCCGCTACGCCGAGGAAGCAGGTCTTGATCCCCGTACCGTGCTCACCAGTATTGAGAGTGGTGGTGCCGGGAGCTGGTCGCTCTCCAATCTCGCCCCGCGTATGCTGGATGGTAATTTCGAACCAGGCTTTTTTGTCAAACACTTCCTCAAAGATATGAAGATCGCCCTCGATTCTTCTGCGGAACTTGGCTTCAATCCACAGGGACTGGTACTGGCAGAAAAGCTCTATCAGAAGATTGCTGATGCGGGTGATGGCGACAAGGGGACTCAGGTTCTCTACAAATACTGTTGAGAAAATCCTGCACCGCGAAAGATGCGGCCGACGCGTTGTATTGCGCCGGTCGCGGTTGCAAATGGCAGACAGGCAACGAATCGATTCTTCTGATAAAACGGTTGCATTTCCCTGACCCATGATTTACTAACCGCATATTTACCGGAACCTTCCCAGCACAAATTACCACACAGGCAGAGGTTTTATGGAGAGTGGAGGCGTCATCACATCATCGGGAGCGGAACAGGTGGAGAGTGAAAAGCGGAGCAATGGTCTGGGTCATGATGTCCTGACCCTGTTAAACCGCACAAGAGACTGGCTGCTCATCGTCTTTCTCCTCTATCTGCTGCTCGTGGCGGTATCGATGATCGGCAACGGTTTCAACATGGCTGCGGGAGAAAACGCCAAAGATCTCTTTAACTTCGCACGTAATCCCATTACCGGACTGGTCATCGGCACTGTGGCCACAGCGCTGATTCAATCCTCTTCCACAGTGACCTCAATTATTGTTGGCCTTGTTGCTGGCGGTCTGCCGGTAGTTATCGCCATCCCCATGGTAATGGGAGCCAACATCGGCACGACCATAACCAATACTATCGTCAGTCTCGGGCATATCCGCAAAGGAGTGGAATTCCGCAGGGCCTACGCCGCTGCAACCATCCACGATTTTTTTAACCTGCTCAGTGTTCTCATCTTTCTTCCTCTGGAGATCGAGTTCGGCCTTCTTGACAAAATTGGAGCGTATTTGAGCTCACTGGTCTATGGGGGCAACTCCATGTCGATGAAGAGTTTCAATTTCATCAAGCCTCTGATTCAACCCGTCCTCAAGACAATTCAGGAAACCGCCAGCGGCCTGTTGCCCCACCCCCTCAGCGGCATCGTCATGATCCTGCTCGGAGTAACGACCATTATCGCGGTCATCACCGTCATCGGTCGACTGCTCAAGGTGTTGATGGTCGGACGGGTGAAAAAAGTTTTTCACTGGGCGGTAGGACGCGGCCCGATCTCCGGGATCACCTCCGGCACACTGCTCACCATCCTCGTGCAATCCTCTTCCACCACAACCAGTCTCATCGTCCCCCTCGCCGGCAACGGCGTCTTCTCCCTGCGTCAGGTTTACCCTTTCACCCTTGGAGCCAATATCGGCACCTGCATCACAGCTCTGCTTGCCGCTACTGCCATTACCGGTCCCACAGCGGGAGTTGCCCTGCAGATCGCCTTTGTGCATCTTTCTTATAATGTCCTCGGGGTAATGGTGATTTACAGCATCCCCTTCCTGCGTAATATTCCTCTTCGTCTTGCCAGTACACTTGCAAAGGCAACATCAAGAAATAAAATCTATGCCATTGTCTATATCGGCATTGTCTTTTTTCTCGCGCCGGCATTCCTCATCATCGGAAGCAATATCCTTGGCTGGTAAAAACAGCGGCACTCTGGAACTCATATCATGACAGACAAGACACAGGAAAAACTTGAGGCGAAGATCGCTCGACTGGAACAGTATCTCGTTAAACTCAAGGCAGAACTGGAAAAGACCAGGCTTCAGGGACAGCACGAAGCTATTGACCATATTGATCAATACCTCCACGAAGACGACAACCTCATCTCCGATCTTGAAGAATTCTGGGAGGGGCTGGTTTCCGACATGCGGGAATTTTTCGACCGTCGGAATAAACGCTCATAGAATCGCCCCTGACCCTTGCCGGGAACATGCCCGCAGAGTTTTCCACATCTTTTCCACACCTTTTCCACGCTCTCCCCACACCTTCTTCATAATCTTTCCACACTCTTTTGCACTTTCGCTTCATTAGACTTCCGTTTTCCTCGCTGGCCCTATAGCAGACCAATTCCACAGGGGAAATCTCTTAACATCTTGAATTTACGTACCAGACAGGTCACACCTGCAGGTGAAGCTCGACTTCGATTCCGATCCCCGAAGTAGTTTTTCCTGCTTCTTCCGGAAAAGAGGGAAAAATCATCATTGATTCCCTTAAGATAGTGGCCACACCCATCTCCTTGTGGTATGTTTTGTATCAGTTTTATTGCACAGGAAAACAGGGTTTCTTGATTAACCACTCCGTTCGTTCTCTCTGAGACTGTTCGGAGGATTTCAGAAAACACTGCAAACGCAGTACAGTATCAGCAAGTGTTGTTTCCAGGATTCTCAACCGTTCATCACATTTTATTCAGGAGGCTGTAATGAAAAGTCCCGTACGTGTTGCAATCACCGGAGCCGCAGGTAACATCAGCTACGCTCTTATCTTCCGTATCGCCGCTGGCGACATGCTCGGCGCAGACCAGCCGGTTATCCTCCATCTCCTTGAGATCCCGCCCGCAATGGGAGCCCTCAAGGGTGTTGTCATGGAACTTAACGACTGTGCCTTCCCGCTGGTACAGGGAATTGTCCCCACCGATGATCCCAACGTTGCCTTCAAAGACGTAGATTATGCAATGCTGGTTGGCTCCATGCCCCGTAAGAAAGGGATGGAACGTTCAGACCTGCTGCAAAAAAATGGAGCCATCTTCACTACTCAGGGTAAAGCACTCAACGACAACGCCAGTCGCGACGTGAAAATTCTGGTGGTTGGGAATCCGGCCAACACCAACTGCCTCATCGCCATGAAGAATGCCCCTGATCTTCCGAAGGAAAACTTCACCGCCATGATGCGCCTTGACCACAACAGATCCCTTTCCCAGCTTGCGGAAAAAACCGGAACCCATTCTTCCCAGGTTAAAAAAATGGCCGTGTGGGGCAACCACAGCGCCACCCAGTTCCCTGATATCGCCAGCGTAACCATAGACGGAGCAGCTGCCACAGACAAAGTGGACAATGACTGGTATGTAAACACCTTCATTCCCACCGTTCAGCAACGTGGTGCAGCAGTTATTGAAGCCCGTGGCGCATCTTCTGCAGCCTCTGCTGCTTCTGCAGCCATCGACCATATGCGCAGCTGGGCTCTTGGCACCGACGGCGGCTGGGTAAGCATGGGCGCATACAGCGGCAGCAACAGCTACAATATTGATGCAGATCTGATCTATGCCCGTCCGATGACCTGCGAAGGCGGCAAATGGAAAGAAGTTACCGGTCTCAAAATCAGCGATTTCCAAAGGAAAATGATGACCGCAACCGAAAAAGAACTGCAATCTGAAAGAGACGCAGTTAAAGATATGATCTGATTTTTTCGAGAAGGAAGGTGCCTCGCCTTTGTGCGGGGCACCAATTGATGAAGCGCAGGGTGGAAGCCGTCATATTGACAGGGGAATACCTTGAGTTGCTTTGTATTTCGTTCACGTTCGAGGCACAGAAGGGAATTTACCGCAGGCATTACTTTGATATCGGAGTATAGCGCTTACCTCCGGAGATATTTTTTTACTGTACTGAAGAAGATGGGCGGAAAACTGGTTATGTAACGCGTTAAACTGTTTTGGAATTGCATGAGAGGACCGGCGGAAAATTTCCGCCGGTCCTCTTTTTATTTCAAAATTAAACCTCAACATCAAAACAACAGCGGAAGGATCTGTTGCCGCAGTGCCCCGCCTTCGTGCAGGAAATTCTGCTGACACAATGTCCCGCCGCGGTGGCCTGCTGTCGCAGAAGGGCAGAGACGGCATTGCACTCCTCCATTTTTACCATCTTGTAGAAATGAAGCGTTCCCCCGGGACGCAGTGCCTGCAGCGCGGCCGAAAAAAAGACATCACCGCCCCTGGGCAACGGCATGACAATACGGTTAAAGGTCGTTTCCAAATGACTGAGAAAATCCGCCGCATCCATGCAATAGAGGGTAACAAGGGATTCCAGTCGGTTGCGGCGCACGTTTTCTGCGGCATAATGGTGCGCAGTCGGGTTCTTCTCCACCCCTGTTACCTGCACACCACCAGCGCGGGCAATCATCAACGGAAAGGGAGCAATACCGGAGAAGAGTACCAGAACCCGTTCTTCAGTCTGTACCAGCCCGGCTATACGCTGGCGTTCCGCGCCGCTGCGCACTGAGAAGTAACAGGTTTCAAGGTTGAGCCGATAGCGCAGACCAAACTCCCGCACCTCTGTCTCCTTACGGGACTCTCCGCCGATAACTTCCAGCGGCAGAGTGCGAAATTCTCCACTGTACACACCGGCGCGGCGCAAGACCGTACGGAGATGACGGCTGGTAGAAAGAATCGCTTCGGCAATCAGCCCGCTGCGATGGAGCAGAGGGGTGGGAATGATGACGATGGCGATATCGCCCACCACATCGAAACTGCCAACGAGCTGATCGAGTTCATCTGCAGGAAGACGGGAGGCAAGAAGTTTTTTCAGATGAGTGGGCATGATTTCACATACAGGGCTGAATAAATTGAGTAAAAGAGTGAGATGATACTCAATTCAGAACAAAAGATGAATACTCATCACTCTGCCCTCGTACAGATTACCGGTATTGTTCAGGGAGTAGGCTTCCGCCCCTTTGTCTATCGGCTTGCGAAAGAACTGCAGATCTCAGGTTCGGTGCGCAACGACGGCTCCGGAGTAGTAGTTAAAGGGTGTGGAGAAAATTTGCCGGAATTTCTCCGCCGTCTGCGAAGCGATGTCCCGCCGCTCGCCCGTATCGACTCCTTTACCCTTGAAGAACAACCTCCCCTCTCGACGGAAAACTTCACCATACTCCACAGCAACACCCCGGAAAACGCAAACGCAGAAATTCCCGCCGATATATGTCTCTGCGAAAAATGCGCCGCCGAAATAGTTGATCCCCGCAACCGCCGTTTTCACTACCCCTTCCAACTGCACCGACTGCGGCCCACGCTACACCATCGTCAGCGAGGTTCCCTACGACCGTCCCAAGACCTCGATGAACGTCTTTCCCATGTGCGAGGCCTGCCAGCGTGAATATGACGATCCTTCCAGCCGTCGCTTTCACGCCCAGCCCAACGCCTGCCCCCTCTGCGGACCACAGCTCGAACTCGACGGGGCACAAGGAGAACCGCTGACCGCAGCGGCAGAGGCGCTGGCCGCCGGAAAGATCGTCGCCATCCGCGGCCTCGGCGGTTACCACCTGGCCGTCGACGCCTGCAGCAAAGAAGCAGTCGCACGCCTGCGCCTCCGCAAACATCGCCCCGCCAAACCGCTGGCCATCATGTGTCAGCCGGAGCACCTTGGTGAAATCTGCGAGGTAAAGAGTGCGGAGCTGGAACTGCTCAACTCACCGCAGGCTCCCATCGTTCTTTTTACAGGGAAAAGAGGCCGACTCGCGGCAAACATTGCGCCACACATCAAAGAGACAGGTGTCATGCGGCCTTCCACCCCGCTGCACAGCCTCCTCCTCGCCCACTCCGCCTGCCCGCCCTTTCTGGTGATGACCTCCGGCAACCACCACGGCAATCCGATCTGCCGGGACCGCGCAGAGGCGAAGACGGAGCTCAGCGACATTGCCGACCTTTTTCTTCATCACAACCGCGAGATTCTCACCCGGGTAGATGACTCCGTTGCCCGGATCGCCGCCGACGCACCCCGCCTCCTGCGGCGCAGCCGCGGCTACACCCCCAACAGCATCCACCTTGCACGCGATCTGCCGCCCCTGCTCGCCTGCGGAGCGTCGATGAAGAACAACTTCTGCCTCGCTGAGGGCCACCGTCTCATCCCCGGACAACACATCGGCAAACTGGAGAATCCAGCCAATTTCGATTTTTATGTCGAGTCCATTACCCACCTGCAGAAGCTCTACCACATTGAGCCGCAGGCGGCAGTCTGCGACCTGCACCCGGACCTGCCCTCCACCCGCTACGCCGAAGGACTCGGACTGCCTCTCTACCGGGTGCAGCACCACCACGCCCACGCCGCCGCAGTAATGGCAGAGCACGACCTTGAGGAAGCCATCGCCATCGTTCTCGACGGCACCGGCCTCGGCGAAGACGGTACCATCTGGGGTGGAGAGCTGCTCCATGTAACCCTCCATAACAGCAAACGCCTCGCCCATCTCTCCCTCCTGCCCATGCCTGGCGGTGACAAGGCCGCGATAGAGCCATGGCGCATGGGACTGGCGGCACTGCACTCCTGCGACATCTCCCGCCCGCCCGCCGGATGGCAGCAGAACGTCCCTCAGGAATGGCAGGTGTTGCAGAAGATGCTCGGCATCGGCCTGCCCATACCACAGACCAGCAGTGCCGGACGCCTCTTTGATGCTGTCGCCTCCCTGCTCGGCGTCTGTCAGCAGATGAGTTATGAGGGAGAGGCCGCCATGGAACTGGAGACGCTGGCGAATTCTGCAATAACAGACAGAAGAGAGTGGCTTTCAACACTGGAGAGGTCCTACACCAGCGCTGACACAGGCAACGGAGAGATTTATTCCGGCCCATTCCTTAAAATGATGCTTGCCCGCAGCAGAGAACCCCGCGCCCGCCTCGCCCGCGATTTTCACGCCTGGCTGGCCGCCGCTTTCGCTGCCCGCGCGGTCGCGGCAGCACGAATGACAGGGGTGCCGCAGATCGTTCTCTCCGGTGGGTGCATGCAAAATCGCCTGCTGCTTGAAGCACTGTTTCACCTGCTGCGCGAAGAAAAAATGGAAGTCTTTGCCGGAGAACTGCTGCCAATGAACGACGGCGGGCTGGCAGCGGGCCAGGCACTTGTCGGCGGACTCATGGCTTCGACTGAAAAAAAAACTGAAGCCCAATAACAAAAAAGCAAACCACTCAATCGCCCTTTTCCCTTGTCAACGGCGACAGATGTAACTAATTTATCGAATCCTTTTCATAAATTGCAAAACATTCACTGAAGGATACCTTGAATAATCTTGTGTTTTGTTCATATTCGAGGCACAGGATAAAATTTACCGCAGGCATATATTTGATATTTCGAGGATAAATTTTTGACTGTAACGAAGAAGATGGGCGAAAAAATGATTATTCAAGGTTCCCTGAAAACATACAGGAGAGGATAACAAATATGTGTCTGGCACTTCCAATGAAAGTAACCGCCGTCCAAGGCGATCCGGATGACATCCTGAGCAACCAGGTTGCCACCGTTGACGCCGACGGCGTAAGCCGTGAGGTACGCCTCGATATTATTGACCAGTGGCCGAAGGTGGGGGACTACCTTATTATTCACGCCGGTTTTGCCATCCATGCCCTCGAAGAGGAGGAAGCCATGAAAAACCTTGAGCTTCTGCGGGAGATGGCCGAGCAGGGAGGTGGGTGGGTGCAGTGAAACACGCTGAAGAATATAGAAAGACTGACCTCGTCCGCCCCCTCGTGGAGCGCCTGCTCGCTGAGATTACCGTTCTCAACCGGCCCGTGCGCATTATGGAGGTCTGCGGGACCCACACCATGGCCATTTTCCAGAGTGGACTGAAGTCCCTCCTGCCGAAGGAAGTGGAGCTGGTCTCCGGCCCGGGGTGTCCGGTCTGTGTTACCGCTGGCAGCCACATGGACTATTTTATCGAAATTGCCCGAACAGGCGAAATTGAGGATGGCGGCCGGAGAAGAAAGGTTCGCCTTGCCATCTTCGGAGACCTCTTCCGCGTCCCAGGCAATACTTCATCTCTCGCCGCGGCCAGTGCCGCCGGAGCCCTGGTGAGTATCGTCTACTCTCCCATGGACGCCCTGAAACTGGCTATCGCCCACCCCGACGAAATAGTAATCTTTGCCGGAGTCGGCTTTGAGACCACCAGTCCCACCATCGCTGCAACCCTTCTCGCCGCTGAGCGGGGAAAAATTGACAACTTTCTCATCGCCCCCTGTCAAAAGACGATGCTGAAGCCCCTTGACGCCCTCTTCGCCGACCCGGAACTGCGCCTCGATGCCCTCCTCTGTCCCGGACACGTCTGCACCATCATCGGAGTCAATGTCTGGCAGCCGCTGGCAGAAAAATTTCACCTTGCCTCGGTCGTGGCGGGTTTTGAGGCCGCCGATCTGCTTGAAGCACTGCTGATGATTATCGCCCAGCTGCAAAAGGGAGAGGCAAAAGTAGAAAACGCCTATCCACGCGCCGTCCACAAGGACGGCAATCCCCGCGCACAGGCCATGGTGGCAGAGGTCTTTGAACCCTGCGACACCCTCTGGCGCGGCCTCGGTATTCTTCCCGGAAGCGGCCTTGCCATCCGCGAGAAATACCGTCGTTTCGATGCCGGACGCCTCTTTCCCTTTGATCCCGTTGCTGGAGATGAAAAATCCCCGAAAGGCTGCCGTTGCGGTGAAGTCTTGCGCGGCCGGATCTCCCCGCAGGATTGTCCGCTCTTTGGCAGAGCCTGTACCCCCTTGCAGCCCATCGGTCCCTGCATGGTGTCCAGTGAAGGCGTCTGCGCGGCACATTACAAGTATGGAGAAAATAATGTCTGATACTGTCCTTCTCGACCACGGCAGCGGCGGCCTCGCCAGCCGTAAACTGCTGGAAGAGGTGATCTACAGCCGGCTCGGCAACCCTGCCCTTGCCGAAGGCGGCGACTCCGCCCTGCTTGCTGAACTGCCCCCCGGATTCCGCCCCGCCTTCACCACTGACAGCTATGTGGTCGATCCCCTCTTCTTTCCCGGAGGAGACATCGGGAAACTCGCCGTCCACGGCACCATCAACGACCTCGCCATGGCCGGAGCCCAACCACTGGCATTGAGTCTCGGCCTTATTCTGGAGGAGGGGCTGGAGCTGGAGACACTCGCCCGCATCATTGATTCCATCGGCACCGCCTGCAGAGAAGCCGGAATAAATATCGTCACCGGCGACACCAAAGTCGTACCACGGGGCAAGGCGGACAAGATCTTCATCAACACCTCCGGCATCGGTGCGGTGGCCAGTAACTGCGTTCTCAGCCCGGCCCGTATCCGTGAGGGGGACGCCGTGCTCCTCTCCGGCACCCTCGGCGACCACGGAATCACCATCATGACCCGTCAGGCCGGCATGGAACTGCAGGGGGATCTGCAGAGCGACACCCGCCCCCTGCACCGCCTCTCTGCTGCACTGCTGAAAAAACTCGGCGGGGATGTCCACGTCATGCGTGATCCCACCAGAGGCGGCGTAGCCACGGTAATCAATGAACTGCTTGGTGGCGGTCTCGCCCTTGAAGTTGAGGAAACGGCCCTGCCGGTACGCCCGCAGGTGCAGGCGGCCTGTGAACTGCTCGGCCTCGAGCCTCTCTACCTTGCCAATGAAGGAAAGATGCTCGCTGTGGTACAGGGCGAACGGGCCGACGAAGCACTGGCTGTCCTGCGCAGCCTGCCGGAGGGGGAAGAAGCCGTTATCCTCGGCCACATCCACCGCGAAGAGAAGGTGCGCACGGCCAGCCTCATCCTGCGCACCTTCACAGGCGGTCGGCGAATGGTCGCCCCTCTGCAGGGGATGGCCCTGCCAAGAATCTGCTGAAAAGGAGCCACCATGCACGAACTCTCCCTCGTCCAGAACCTCTTTGCTCAGCTTGAAGAGCTGCTGCGCCAGAACAATGCGGAGAAGATCCTCACGGTCAAAGTGGAGATCGGCCCCTTTGCGGGAGTGGTGATCGACTCCTTCGAGTTCGCCTTCGCCGTCATGCGTGACTACGAGTCCTGGGCCAACGGCGCAAAACTGATTCTCACCACTCCGAAACCCCGCTATCAATGTCTCTGCGGCCATATTCAGGAACGGGACAAGCTGGAACCCGGCGTCTGCGAACTCTGCGGGGACGATTTCCTCACCCCTGTCTCCGGTGGAAATGATATAGTGTTACAACAGGTTGAAATGGAGTAACCGGCCGATCCGGAACTCTTCCCATAAAATATACAAGAGGTACACCATGTGCGATGTATGCGGCTGCGGCTCTCACGACCACGACCATTCTCACAGTCATCCCCACGACCAGAATCACGATCATACCCATGATCACAACCATGATCATGACCACAACCATAAATCAAAAACCGTGGACGTAGAGACATCCCTTTTCGCCACCAACAACGCGCTGGCTGATACCAACCGCGAAGATTTTCGTGAAGATGGCCTTGTCGCCATCAACCTTATCAGCAGCCCCGGCTCCGGCAAGACCACTCTCCTGGAACACACTATCGATGCGCTGAAGGGAGAGATCAACATCGGCGTTATCGAAGGCGACATTGAGACCGAGCGCGACGCCGAACGTATCCGGGCCAAAGGGGTTCCAACCATCCAGCTCACGACCGGCGGCGCCTGCCATCTTGACGCGGCCATGGTCCATAAAGGATATCGGCGGCTCTGCAAAGAGAAAGGAGGCGGGGATATCCAGCTCCTTTTCATTGAAAATGTCGGCAACCTGGTCTGCCCGGCCAGCTTTGACATCGGTGAAGACGAACGTGTGGTTCTGGTCTCTGTACCGGAAGGCCCCGATAAACCGGCTAAGTACCCCAAGGCATTCTCCAGTTCCCAGACCTTTGTCATCACCAAATGCGATCTCTTACCCTACTTCGATTTCAAATGCGAAGATGCCCTGCACGACGCAAAAAAGATCAATCCCCATCTACGAACCATGGAGCTCTGCTCCACCACCGGTGAGGGGATGGATGCCTGGCTCTCTTACCTGCGGGAGCTGGTGAAAAAATTCGCGGTGGCCGAATAGGCAAACTGCATAAGGGCACCTTGAATATGAACGAAATACAAGATTATTCAAGGTACCCATAAAACTCAGCAAAGGAGTCGTCATGAAGAATTGTCTCTATGCTTTCAACGGTGAATCCATGTGCTTTGTCCATGTCCTTCTCAACGGAATGGATATGAAGGAGCGCGGTGACGAGGTGAAAATCGTTATTGAGGGAACGGCAGTAAAACTGGTCCCGCAGCTGGAGGAGGAGGCCAACCCCTTCCATAAACTCTATCTGCAGGTGAAAAAAGCCGGAATTATCGATGGCGTCTGCCGCGCCTGCTCTGCCAAAATGGGCGTACTGGACGGGGTGGAGCAGTCCGGTCTTGCTCTTCTCGGCGATATGAGCGGTCATCCTTCCATGGCGGCATATCAGGCTCAGGGTTATACAATCATCACCTTTTGAACCCTGCTGACAGGAGAAAAGGCCCCTCTCTTCAGAGTCCCTTGAAGGATCTTGTCTTTCGGGTACCTTGAATAATCTTGTCTTTCGTTCATATTCAAGGTCCCCACCAGATATATCAATCTTGAAAACAGTGTCTCTCACGCAAGGTCCCAATGCGGGCGGTGGAAAAGTAAAATCCCGGATTCAATCTTTGAGTCCGGGATTTTTTTTACAAAAATTCACCGGGAAAACGTTTCCCCTCTTCATGGTTCCGTGAAATAATACATTACAAAAGGAAATAGAGGTATATGCTACAAAAGCAGCGCGTACTCTGCTGAAGCAGCAATATTTATCAATCGGATAGATATTGCGTTTCAATTTATTTCGTGCTTAATTTCCAGGCAATAGGGACGTTACCTCCGGGCACCTTTCAAGGTACCCTGTTTTTTTACTCAAGGAGACCGCATGTTCAAGATAGTCCACCGTGAGGAGCTGGGGCAGGGAACTGTCATCCTCAACGAAATCGAAGCTCCGCTGATCGCAAAAAAGGCAAAGCCGGGGCAGTTTGTCATCCTCAAAGCGAATGAAACCGGGGAGCGCATTCCCCTGACCATGGCCAACACTGACCCCGAAAAAGGGACGATCACCATTGTCTATATGATAATCGGTCGCTCCACCGCCACCTTTGCCAGCCTTAAGGTCGGAGACAGTTTCATGGATGTCATCGGTCCCCTCGGACGTCCCACCCATCTGGAGAAGGTGGGCAAAGTGGTCTGTGTTGGCGGTGGTACGGGGGTCGCAGTTCTCCACCCCATTACTCGGGCACTAAAGGAAATAGGCAACGATGTTACTGCTATTACCGGCGCACGGAACAAGGATCTGATCATCCTCGAAGACCTGATGACAAAAGCCTCAAACACTCTGCACATCTGCACCGACGATGGTTCCTATGGCCACCATGGTTTTGTCACCGACATCCTCAAGGAGAAGATTGAGAATGAGGATATCAAAATGGTGGTTGCCATCGGCCCGGTACCAATGATGCGGGCGGTAGCCGAAATGACCCGCCCACAGGGAATACATACCCTTGTTTCTCTCAACCCCATTATGGTGGACGGCACAGGCATGTGCGGCTGCTGTCGGGTTTCGGTGGGCGGCGAGACGAAATTCGCCTGTGTGGACGGCCCTGAATTCGACGCCCACAAGGTTGATTTTAAGGAATTGATGCTCCGCCTCCACTCTTACACCGAGATGGAGAAACAGAGCTACGAAGATTTTAAAGCCGGGAAATAACAGCAGGTTACACAGATACGGAGAATATTATGCCAGAGAAAAAAAAGAACCCCGGTCGCGTGTCGATGCCGGAACAACCGGCAAAAGTTCGCGCCCACAACTTCCTTGAAGTTCCGGAAGGATATACCCTGAAGATGGCGCAGGAAGAAGCAGCCCGCTGTCTCAACTGCAAGAAGCCCCTCTGTATGGAAGGGTGTCCGGTGGGCGTATTGATTCCTGAATTCATTGCACTCCTTGTGCAGGGAGATATCACCGCTGCCGCCCGCAAGATCTGGGAGCGAAACGCTCTGCCCGCTGTCTGTGGCCGGGTTTGCCCGCAGGAGAGTCAGTGTGAGGGAAACTGCATCGTCGGTAAACGCGGCGAGCCGGTGGCCATCGGGAACCTCGAACGCTTTGTCTCGGACTGGGAACGGGAGAACGGCACGGGCCAGCTCCCCCCCCAGGAGCCGAAAACAGGCAAGAAAGTAGCGGTAGTTGGTGCTGGTCCATCCGGACTCACCGTTGCCGGTGACCTTATTAAAAAGGGCCACGATGTCACCATCTTCGAAGCCTTTCACAAACCGGGCGGAGTACTGGTTTACGGGATTCCCGAATTTCGTCTGCCCAAGGCCATTGTCGGCCAGGAGGTTCACTTCCTTGAACGCCAGGGGGTGACGATCAACTGCAATTCAGTGGTGGGCAAGTGCATCAGCCTGGATGAGCTGTTTGAGGAGGGCTTCGATGCCATCTATGTCGGTGTGGGTGCCGGGCTCCCCCGTTTTATGGGGCTGCCGGGAGAAAATTTCATCGGCATTCTTTCCGCCAACGAATACCTCACCCGTACCAACCTTATGAAGGGCTACGACTTCCCTAATTACGACACCCCGGTGCCGTCAGGGAAAAAGGTAGTGGTCCTCGGTGCCGGGAACGTCGCCATGGACTCCGCCCGTACAGCCATGCGCATGGGAGCGGAAAGCGTGAAGATTGTCTATCGCCGCAGCCGCGAAGAGATGCCCGCCCGAAACGCAGAGATTCATCACGCCGAAGAGGAAGGTATTGAGCTCTGTCTGCTTGCCAACCCGACAAAATATATCGGCAACGATGAAGGTCGCCTCGTCGGTATGGAGTGCCTGAAAATGGAACTCGGCGAACCGGATGATTCCGGCCGCCGTCGCCCGGTGCCGAGAAAAGGGTCGGAATTTAGTATCGAATGCGACCTCTGCATCGTCGCCGTCGGCTCCGGGGCGAATCCCCTGCTCACCGGTGAAACCCCGGATATGGAACTGAATAAAAGGGGCAATGTGGTCGCCGAACCGGGCAGCGGCAAGACCAGCAAGAAAGGTGTATGGGCCGGCGGCGATATCGTCAGCGGCGCAGCCACTGTCATCCTTGCCATGGGGGCAGGCCGTGAGGCCGCCAACTCCATGCATCGCTATCTGACGCAGGGCTGGTAAACAGCTCGCTCCCCAGATGCAGAAGAGGCCGTTTCCCTTGTGGGAAACGGCCTCTTTGTCTTTCATTTCCGAAGATTTCTCTTCAGGGTTCCTTAAATAATCTGGTCTTTCGTTCATATTCAAGGTACAGGAGAAAATGGGCGAAAAAATGGTTATTCAAGGTACCCTTCAGTTCACGCTATACATATATTTCAGGCAGACAAGCAGTACCACCATGTAGATAACGGTCATGCCGGTTCCAACGCGGACAAAATCCATGGTCCGGTATTTCCCTGGTCGAAGGATAAGAGCGTTGACCTGGTTCGTGGGCAGGATGAAGGTGTTCGAAACCGCCACAGCCACCACCAGCCCGGCCAGCCGTGGATCCCCGCCGGTACTCTCGGTAAGATTGGCAGCAAGGGGCACCATCAACACCATCGCCCCCACATTGGAGGCGACCAGGGAGAAGAAGGAGGCAAGCACGGCGATAATTGCCAGCAGCATCAGCGGGCCGGGTTGCCCGGCGAAATGCAGGACGTTGTCGGCAATCCAGGCAGCCGTCCCCGTGGACTGAAAAGCAGCCCCGAGGGGCATCAGTCCGGCGAGCAGAAAGACGGTTCGCCAGTCCACGGCGGCGTAGGCACTATCGGCATGAATAACCCGCGTCAGGATCATGCCAAGGGCACCGGTCAACATGGCAATGGCAAGTTGCACGTGAAAGCTTAGCGCCAGAACCAGCGCGAGGAGGAGAAAAAAGATCGCCCATTTCGCTTTTTCGGGATGGAACTCCTCCCCTGCCATATCGCCGACCAGCAGCAGGTCCATCTTCTCCTGCAGCAGCCGAAAGCGCTCCCAGCGCCCCTGCAGGAGAATTGCATCCCCCTGCTGCAGTTTTGTAATGTTGATATTCTCCATGATAATGTGCTCCCCGCGGACAATAGCCAGCGGGTTGAGCTGAAACATGCTGCGGAAATGCATTTCAGCCATGGTGCGGCTGGTGAGCATGGAGTGATGGACAACAATCCCTTCCATCACCCCGCACTCCTCAGGACTGTTATCGGCGGCAAAGACCTCAAAACCCGGCCTGATACGCCATGCCAGCTCACTGCACATGTGCAGGACATTCTCCTCCGCCCCCATCACCCAGAGGACATCCCCCGGGCTGATGACGGTGGTCGCCATGGGCGCGGGGACTTTTTTAAAGCCGTTCTCATGGGCCACGCCCACCACAGTAGTATGATATTGCGGGCGGATATGCAGTTCCCAAAGGGTGGCTGCTGTAAAACCTGACGGAACCGTCAACTCGTAGCCATGCCCGACCTCCTCTCCGTAGATCTCCAGCAGGCGGTGATCCATCCCCCCCTCACTGCCTTCATCCCCGCGTCGGGGCAACAGCCAGCGACCAAAGAGAACAAAATAGAGGATGGCGGAAACCAGCAGCGCTAAACCGATGGGAGCCACGTCGAGCAGTCCAAAAGGGATAAATGGGGCGCTGCCGTGTCCTCCGCTGTTCCACCAGTCTTCAAGCAGATCGTTAAGCATAATCAGTGGACTGGACCCGACAAGGGTAAGGCAACCGCCAATGATGGCGCAGAAGGCCATGGGCATCAACAGATAGCTGCCGGGGATATGCAGGCGATGAGAAATGCGCAGGGTGGCGGGAAGAAAGAGTGCCGCTGCCCCGATATTGGGAATGAAACTGGAAACGGTGGCCACAGCAATGGAGACACCCGCAAGGATACGCCGCTCCCCGGTACCGACAACCTGAATAATCAAATTCGCTGCAATGTTCATCACTCCGCTGCGGTTAAGCCCTGCACTTATAATCATTACCGCGACAATGGAGATAACAGCATTGCTGCTGAAGCCCCGGAGAGCCTCTGAAGCGGGCAGCACGCCGGTGAGCGGCAAAAGAACCATTACCAGCAGGCCGACGATATCCACCCGCAGCAGTTCAGTGATGAAGAGAAAAATGGTCAGGCCAAGTAATCCAAGTACGATATACATGTCTGGAGTAAGATCTTGTATTTCCATAATTAAATAAAGATGAAATTTTTTCGGGTGCCCACTGGAGGAACAAGCCTCGTCGTGTCTGGATCTTCCTGACGTCCCGCCGGGAAGTATATACTATCCCTGAATTACGCGACAGAAAATGTCCTGAAACCGAAAGAAGGAGATCTGCTGTTCTGGCAAAAGAGTACCTTGAAACAGTTTGTATTTCGTTCATATTCGAGACCCAGAAGAAAATTTATTACAGCCATGTTTGATATCTCGACGTCTCGTTCCTCGCTTTGTCGGAGGATAATTTTTTGACTATACCGAAGAAGACAGGCGAAAAACTGGTTATTCAAGGGACCCTTTTTCCTCGAGACGGGGAAAAAAGATTGCCTCGTCAGGCGGCACCTGCAATCGAACGAGTCGGGCGTAGATGAGCAGATGAAAATCGGGCGAAAGTTTCACCCTGTTTTTGCACAATATTTTCTGACTCTTCATCGCCAGGGGAGCCCTTTGAAATATTCCTGATTCCGCTAGATTAAAGGGCCTCCTCCCTCAAGCCCGCTGCACACCTTCATGGGGGAAATAAACGAAAGCAAGACCTCAAATTTTCCTAAAAAGCCCAAATCTCTTTGATTTTCCTCAAGTTTCAGAAAAATTACTCCTGAATTCCCTTCCGCTTTATCCTTGACCAACTCTTTACTCACTGGTACAGTTTTGGCCTTTGCCCGGCGGGGCGTTGCTGTTCTCTCTCCCCCGCTGAAACAATGTTGCCGGAGGAAACCTCAATGTCATCAGAACTGCTGTTCTCCACTATCGCCATTTTTTTGCTCGCCGCACTGGTTCCCATTGGAATGGTGGCCACCACCATTTTCGGTCCCCGTTCCTCAAAAGAGAAGATAAAGAATGAGGCTTACGAGAGTGGGATTAAAAACGTCCTGGGCGGTGTTGACCAGAAGTTCTCCGTCAAGTTCTATCTCATTGCGATTCTGTTTTTAATCTTTGATATCGAGGCGGTATTCATGTACCCGTGGGCCGTCAACGTGCGTGAACTCAGCTGGTTCGGCCTTACGGAGATGGTTGTTTTCATCCTCCTGCTGCTCACCGGACTTATCTACATACTCAGGAAGGGGGTACTCAATTGGCGTTAGGAATCGAAGCAAGCCTCGGTGAATCTGTTCTCACCTCGAAGCTTGACGAAATCATCAACTGGGGACGTAAGTATTCACTCTGGCCGTACGTTTTCGGGACCGCCTGCTGTGCCATTGAATTCATGAGTACCGCGGCAGCGCAGTTTGACATCTCTCGCTTCGGAGCCGAGGTTGTACGCTACTCCCCCCGTCAGGCAGATATGCTCATGGTCTGTGGAACCATCACCTATAAGCAGGCTCCCATCCTGCACCGCATTTATCACCAGCTCTGTGAACCAAAATGGGTTGTTTCCGTGGGTGCCTGTGCAACCTCTGGCGGCATCTACGACAACTACTGTACCGTGCAGGGCATTGACCAGATTATCCCGGTGGATGTCTATGTTTCCGGCTGCCCTCCACGTCCTGAAGGTATCCTCAACGCTCTGATGGATCTGCAAAAACAGATTGAGAGCAACTCCATTCTCATCGACCCGCAAGCGCGTCATAAAGATTTCAGGGGGATTCTTGATCAATGAAAGATACAACTCTGACACAACTGCAGGAGGCGTTTCCCTCAGCAACCTGCACTCAGGTGATCGATACTGCAGTTCTTGATGTACAACCAAACGATCTGACAACAACGCTGACAGCTCTCAAAGAGGCCTTTGGCTGTGACCTGCTCCTTGACGTCACCGGCATTGACTATCTCACCTACCCAAAACCGCCGCAGAAAGAACGCTTCCGCGTGGTCTACACCCTGCGAAACTGGCGTGACAATCTCGTTGTACAGGTTCGAACGGGAGTCTCCAACCCGGAAATCGGCCTGCCCACCGCCAGCAGCATCTGGGAATCTGCCAACTGGGGGGAACGCGAGTGCTGGGATCAGTACGGTATTAACTTCTCCGGCCACCCCGACCTGCGACGGATTCTCAACCATGTTCAGTTTAAGGGTCACCCGCTGCGTAAAGATTATCCGGTGGATAAAAGGCAGATTCTCATGGAATCCGACAGCCTTGAGGCTCCACTCAAGTCTCGGCTGGCGTCAAAAAATATCGCCCGCGAAGCAATGACGGAACTCGGTACCGATGTGATGTTTCTCAATATCGGCCCCGCCCACCCCGCCACCCATGGTGCCATCCGTTTCGCCGTCGCATTGGACGGAGAGACAATTCTCGCCAATATTGTTGAGATAGGGTACCTCCACCGCGGCTTCGAGAAACTGGCGGAAACGCACACGTACAACCAGGTCATTCCTCTCACAGACCGCCTTAATTACTGCTCCTCAATGATGAACAACATTGCCTACGTCAAGGCAATTGAGAAGTTTGCCGCTATTGAGATTACGGAGCGGGCACAGTTCATGCGTGTGGTGCTGGGAGAATTTTACCGCATCCTTGACCACCTCGTCTGCCTCGCAGCTGCCGGGGTCGATGTCGGTGGCCTCACCAACTACTGGTATCTCTACGATGAAAAAGAGGCTGCCTACGACTTCATCAGCAAACTCTGCGGAGGTCGACTGATGTCTACGGCCACCCGTATCGGTGGCATGTACCACGATTTTCACGAAGGCTGGGAAAAGGAGATGGAGTTCCATCTTGCCGCTATCGAAAAAGGTGCTGGCGACTCCCAGGGATTGATGGAGAAAAACCGCATCCTTCAAGACCGTATGCAAAACGTCTGCAGGTTCAGTCCAGAACAGGCAATCAGCTTCGGTCTCACCGGCCCCAACCTGCGATCCTGCGGCGTCCCCTTCGACCTGCGCAAGGATGCCCCCTACTATAACTATGATTCCTTCGACTTTGACATCCCCATTGGCAGTAACGGTGATGTCTACGACCGCTTCATGATCCGCTATGAAGAGATCAAACAATCCATCCGCATCATCCGTCAGGCAATGAAGATGATCCCCGGAGGGCCGGTCAACGTTAACGACTCCCAGGTACATCTGCCGAAAAAAGCACAGGTATACACAAAAATCGAAGGGCTGGCCAACCACTTCAAGATGGTCTTTGAGGGTGTCCACGTCCCGAAAGGAGAGTGGTACGACGGTTACGAGGCTGCCAACGGTGAACTTGGATTTCACTTTGTTTCAGACGGCTCCGGCACTCCCTACAAATGCAAGGTTCGGCCACCCTGCTTCTACACGCTGGGGGCTTTTCCGGCCATGGTTGAAGGGAACATGATTGCCGACGCAATCGTAAATTTGAGCTGCCTCAATATTATCGGCGGGGAGTTGGACAGATGAGTGATCGTTCTAAACTTATTGCAACCGGAAAGCCATTCAAGTTCGACAAGAAGTATGACACTGAGTTTGAGCGACTTGTCAAACGCTACCCCTCACGGGAATCCATGATTCTTCCTGCTCTCTGGCTGGTACAGGAACAGGAAGGCTGGGTGTGTGAAGAGGCCATCGGCTACGTTGCTGACCGCATCGGCACCTTTGCCAGTAAGGTGTATGAGGTCGCAACCTTTTACACCATGATGAACCTTCATCCAGTTGGCAAATATCATATTTGTGTCTGTCGTACCCTTTCCTGCTGGCTGCGGGGAAAACAGGAGATTGTTAACTACTTCCGCGATGAACTCAACCTCACTCCGGGCAAGACCACCGAAGACAAAAAATTCAGCCTCGAAGAAGTGGAGTGTCTGGGCCACTGCGGTTCGGCCCCGGTGTTGCAGATCAACGGCGAATTTTACGAGAATATGGATGTGGACAAGGTGAAAAAGCTTCTGGCAACCTTCAAATAACCAGCTCCCCGGGAGCGGAACCACCAGGCGGACCAGCACACCACACCCGTTGACCAAGGAAAATAACGATGCAAGAAGCTAAAATACTCAGCGCGAAATTTGCGATAAAAAACTCGAATAAGCTGACGGTTGCGAAGAAAAACGGTGCCTACCAGACTCTCGATAAACTCTTCTCCTCCAAGCAGGGAGAGGTTATTGAGGTAGTGAAAAACAGTGGTCTCCGGGGCCGTGGCGGTGCAGGCTTCCCAACCGGCATGAAGTGGAGCTTTCTCCCCAAAGGACTGGACAAACCGGTTTATCTCGCGGTCAACGCCGATGAGTCGGAACCGGGAACGTTTAAAGACCGTTACATCCTTGCCCTGGATCCACATCTGCTCATCGAAGGCATCATCATCGCCTGTTATGCCATCAATTCCCACGATGCCTATATTTATATTCGCGGGGAATACACCACCCAGAGAATAGTCCTGCAGGAGGCCATCGACGAGGCCTACAAAGCCGGACTCCTTGGCAAAAAGGTAGGGAAACAAAATTATCGTATTGACATCACCATTCACCGCGGTGGTGGCGCCTATATCTGCGGTGAAGAAACGGCACTGCTCGAATCCATTGAAGGCAAGAAGGGCCAGCCCCGCTCCAAGCCGCCGTTCCCGGCCGTAGAAGGACTCTACGCCTGCCCGACCATCATCAACAATGTACAGTCCATCGCATCTCTGCCCTGGATTATACAAAACGGTGCCATGGCCTATAAAAGATACGGCATCGAAAGTGCCACGGGGACTCATCTCTTCGGCATCTCAGGACATGTGGAAAAACCGGGTGTGTATGAACTGCCCTTTGGCCTGCCCCTGCTTGATGTAATCAACGAGATGGCTGGCGGCGTCTGGAAAGGACGCAAACTGAAAGGGGTTATCCCCGGCGGCAGCTCCTGTCCTATTCTCACCCCGGAAGAGGCCGCTACGGCAACGCTGGATTATGCGTCGATGGCTGAGCACAAGACCATGTTCGGCTCCGGCGGCATTGTCGTGCTTGATGAGACCGTCTCCATGCCGGAACTGACTCTTAATCTGATACAGTTTTACCATCATGAGAGCTGTGGTCAGTGTACCCCCTGTCGCGAAGGCCTCGGCTGGATGGAAAAGATCCTCAAAAAGATTCTGGGCGGAGACGCAGAGACGAAGGATCTTAACCTTGTCCGTGAACTGTGTGACAATATTGAAGGTAAAACAGTCTGTGTGCTTGCCGCTGCCTGCACCATGCCGGTCCGGGCACTGCTCGATAAATACAGAGACGAGTTCGAGGCACTGCTGAAGCCTGAGCCGGCCAGCGCAACCACCGAAGCACCAGCGGAACAGGAGTGAGAAAAGAGCCATGACTGAGATGATAAAATTGTTTGTCAACGGGGAAGAGGTGGAAGTTGAATCGGGGAAGAACCTGATCGACGCCCTCGAAAAAGTAGGCATTGAGATTCCTCACTTCTGCTATCACCCCGCACTTGGCGCCGATGGTAACTGCCGCATGTGCCTTGTGGGGATTGAAGAAGGTCGCCCGCCGGTGGTTCCAGCCTGTAAGACCCCGGCAAAAGAAGGGATGAAGGTTTTGCTCGACGCCGACCACATCAAGAAGATTCAGCACGATGTGATGGAGCTTGAGTTTATCAACCATCCCACCGACTGCCCCATCTGTGATCAGGCTGGAGAGTGTAAACTGCAGGATTATTATATGAAGTATGAGGGCACCGAAAGTCGCATGAGGGTCCCTCAGGTTAAAAAACGCAAGGTTCAGGATTTTGGAGGAGGTGTAATCCACGACCAGGAACGCTGCGTTGCCTGTGGGCGCTGCGTCCGTTTTCTCCGCCAAATCACCAAAACCGGCGAACTCGGCCTCGTCAACCGTGGTGATGACTGCCGGGTGGAGTTTTTCCCCGGTCGCCCCATCAACAATCGCTACGGACTCAACGTGGTTGACCTCTGCCCGGTCGGTGCTCTGACCAGTGCAGACTTCCGATTCAAACAGCGCGCCTGGTTTCTCAAGCGGGCTGAGAGTATCTGCCACGGCTGCAGCAAAGGCTGCAACATCATGGTCGATCACAACAAAGAAAAGTATGAAGATGACATCATTTATCGCATCCGCCCCCGCCATAACGAACAAGTCAACGGCTGGTTCATGTGCGACGCGGGCCGCATGACCTACAAGTCGGAAAACGACAACCGCCTCGAAGAATGCACCCTCGCCGGGACTGTCCGGCCGCTGACAGATATTCTCGCCGATGCGCAAAGTCGCATCGAGAAGGCCAGCAAAGCACTCTTCCTTGTCTCCCCCTCCGCCAGTCTTGAACAGCTTGTCGCGGTACAGGCACTCGCTGAAAAAACGGGCGCGGCAGTCTCCGCTTTCTCTGACGGGTACATCGTCAAAGATGACGGTGACGATTTCCTCATCAAGGATGACAAAGCAGCCAACCGCACCGGAGTTGACCTTCTCAGTATCGCCAAAAGCCGTACCCATTTTGACAACATGGCAAAAGAGGCTGATGTCTTCATCAATTTTGACAACGATCTTTCCCGCTCCCTGAGTGAAGAGCAGATCGGCAAACTGTTCAAGGATACCTGGGTGCTCAACGCTGCAACTCACCCCGGACATCTCGGAACAGCCATGGCAGGGAAGGCGGGAGCCAGTGTGGCCCTTCGCTCATGGTCGGAATACCACGGCGTTGTTGTCAACTGCGACGGTATTGCTCAGAAATTTGTCGGCGGAGTCATGAAGAATATTGAACGACCGGATATCGTCGAAATAGCAGCCGGCCTGGGAAGCCCCGCCACGGGAGCAGCTGCTGCATGGGCGCTTGTTCAGAAAAAAATTCCCGCCCTGGCCGAGTTCGGCAGCTTCCTCGAACTGCCCGCCGAGGGAGTAAATCTAACCGACAATGAGGCAGGCAAATGACAACTCTTGACATTGTAATGGTAATTGTCCGGGTCTCCATCAGTGCCTTTGTACCGCTCTGTTTTCTGGCGGTCTGTGTCACCATGGAACGACGGGTCGCCGGTTTTGTCCAGGACCGTTCAGGTCCGAACCGGGCAGGCATTTATGGATTCCGCGCCGGTGGACTGGTGCAGAACCTTGCTGATGGGATCAAGCTGGCCTTCAAAGAGGACATCATCTCCGAGCATGTTGAGCACAAGTTTCTCTACGTTCTCGCGCCGATTATTTCTATGGCGGCAGCCATTATCAGCTTTGCCCTCATTCCCTTCGCCGATACCCTTGTCCTCGACGGCAAGGCTTACGTCATGCAGGGAATTCCCTGGGATACAGGCATTCTCTGGTTCCTCGCCGTCACTGGTTTCTCGGTCTACGGTATCATCCTCGCGGGCTGGTCTTCCACCAATAAATACTCCCTGCTCGGTGCACTGCGCTCAGCCTCCCAGGTGATCAGCTATGAGATCCCCATGGGACTGGCTGTCATCAGTCTGCTGATTGTCTACGGTTCCATCAACCTCTCAGACATCGCCCGCTTCCAGGGGCAGAACTGGCTCGGTTTTATTCCGATGTGGGGAATTTTTCTCCAGCCGCTGGCTGCTGTTATTTTCATCGTTGCCGCCTTTGCTGAATGCAACCGAACACCATTTGACCTCGCCGAGGGCGAGTCAGAGCTGGTTGCCGGTTTCCACCTTGAATATTCCGCCATGAAGTTTGCGGTCTTCTTCATGGGTGAATATGTGGCAATGTTCGCCTCCTCTGCGGTAATTGTCACCCTCTTCTTCGGCGGTTACAACATCCCCTTCTTCAGCACGGACTTCCTGATCCGCAACATCAAACCAGTCGCTTTTGTCATGCTGGTCATCCTGCCGGTTTTCATGTTCTATTTTGCGAAGTGGATCCGCAGAAACAATCGCAGTCAGTATCCGCGGGAGAATGATCCGCGCGAAGCTGAGGCAACCGTTTATATCCGCTGCTTCTGGATATTGATCGGCGTTATTGAAGTCTTCCTGCTGGCAATTCTGGCCTTCGCACAACCTGATACAGCCGCAGCCCATCTGCTGGTAGCCCTCATGCAGATCTGCACCTTCCTTCTCAAGGTGACCCTGATGCTCTTTGTCTACGTCTGGGTCCGGTGGACAATCCCACGCTTCCGGTATGACCAACTGCAGATACTGGGCTGGCAGAAACTTCTGCCGCTGGCTCTTCTCAATATCTTCGTAACCGGCGCCATTGTCGTCGCCCTCGGATAAAAGGAGTTAAAAATGGCAGCAAAAGTCAAACAACTACCGAGCCGGGGTGGCACCCCCGCAGAGAAGGTCTACCTTATTGAGATCTTCAAAGGAATGGGTATCACCCTCAGGCACTTTCTGCGCAACCTGTGGGATAACTCCAACCTCTACGTTCGCCACTATCCAGAGGTTCAGCCAAACATTCCGGCACACTGGCGCGGACGCCATCGTCTGCTCACCCATTCCGACGGAACACCCAAATGCGTAGCCTGTTTCATGTGTCAGACCAACTGTCCGGCAAATTGTATCATGATCAAGGCGGGGGAGCGCACCGACGGCATCACGGAAAAGATGCCGGTGAGCTTCACCATCGACCTTGCGGAGTGCATTTACTGTGGTTACTGCGTGGAAGCCTGCCCGGAGGATGCCATCCGCATGGACACCGGGATCTATGCTTTTACCTCAAGCAACCGTGAGGAAATGAAAATTGAAATGGACGAGATGCTCTCACTGAAGGGCGGCTATACGGAAGAAGAATATCAGAAAGGGCTGGAGGACGAATAATGTATATTGACACGCTGTTTTCCATCTTCGCGCTCACTGCGGTAGCCGGGAGCCTGGGTCTGGTTCTCTTTCGCCATCCCATGCGGAGTGCACTCTGTCTGGCAGTGACTATGATCTCCCTCGCCGGAATCTACGCCCTGCTCTCCGCGAAGCTGATCTTCCTGCTGCAGCTCATCGTCTATGCAGGGGCAGTCACGGCACTGATCGTCTTCATCATCATGTTCCTCAATCTACGCGAGAAAGACCTGCCGGAAGAGAACGAACGTTTCACGTATTTCATCGGCGGTGCCGTAGTGCTGATACCCGTCGCCTGGTTCATGATCAAGGTGATGAAAAGTATCCCCGAAGTGAAAAATTCCATTGTCGGCAACGGCTTTGGCAGCATTAAAGAAGTTGGGCAGATGCTCTTTACAAACTGGCTGGTCCCGTTTGAAATCATCTCCCTGCTGCTGCTCGTTACTCTCATCGGAGCTGTAGTACTCGCTGGAATCAGGAGGGAAAGCAATGATTGAAGATTATCTCGTATTGAGCGTCATTTTGTTCTGTATCGGTATTCTCGGTGTCATCTCCCGGCGGAACGTCTTTACAGTGTTAATGTCCATTGAGCTGATGCTCAATGCGGCCAACCTGGCCTTCGTTGCATTTGCCCGTCTCAATGAAACCATGGACGGACAAATACTGGCGATGATGGTAATAGCGGTGGCGGCTGCGGAAGCAGCTCTCGGTCTCGCTGTTATTATACTGCTGCACAGACAGAAAGGCAGACTGGACAGCAATGTCTTCAGTCTGTTGAAAGGGTAAGGGGGAGTCATGGAACATACAGTCAACTATCTGGTCTGCATTCCGCTGCTGCCGCTTGCCGGTGCCTTTGTGCTTGGAATGATGCATATGTTTACCTGCAAAAATCCACTGCCGGAGAAGCTCTACAGCTTCCTCGCCATGCTCGGACCGCTGGGCAGCCTGATTTTCACCCTCATCGTCTTCGCTACACTGCGTGAAATGCCCGCAGAATCGCGTTATCTGACACAGGACCTGTTCACCTGGTTCTCTGTGGGAGATCTGCACGTTGATATGGGCTTTTTTGCCGATCCGCTGAGTACGCTGTTTCTACTCTTCGTCACCTTTATCGGCAGCTTGATTCATATTTATTCCATCGGCTATATGGCCGGAGAAGAGAACTTCGGCAAATATTTTGCCTACTTCAACCTCTTTCTCGGCTCAATGCTCATCCTCGTGCTGGGCAACGGTCCCGTGGTCATGTTCATCGGCTGGGAAGCAGTGGGACTCTGCTCTTACCTGCTGATCTCCTTTTATACAAAAGAGCGTGATAACGTTCTCGCCGGGAACAAGGCGTTCATCGTCAATCGTGTCGGTGACCTCGGCTTCGTGCTTGGTGTTGCAGTACTCTTCTGGGGACTTCACAGCGCCCTCGGCGGAGCCGGTTTTGACTACCTCAATATCAAGGCCAGCGCATCCTCACTGACCGGAGGTGCAGGCCTCGCCGTCTGCCTGCTGCTCTTCCTCGGCGCTACCGGTAAATCGGCCCAGATTCCTCTCTATGTCTGGTTGCCAGATGCCATGGCTGGTCCGACACCGGTCTCTGCACTGATCCACGCCGCGACCATGGTCACCGCCGGTGTCTATATGGTTGCCCGTTTCAGCTTCCTCTACGCCAGCTTCCCCCTTGCCGGTGATGTGGTCGCCTGGGTTGGTATCCTCACCGCGCTGCTCGCCGCCATCATCGGCTGCTTCCAGCGTGATATCAAAAAAATTCTGGCCTACTCAACCGTCAGTCAGCTCGGCTACATGTTCGCTGGTGTCGGTGTCGCAGCCTATTCCGCAGGTATTTTCCACGTTTTCACACACTCTTTTTTCAAGGCCCTGCTTTTCCTTGGCGCCGGTTCTGTTATCTACGGCCTGCACCACGAGCAGGATATCTGGAAGATGGGTGGTTTAAAGAAAAAAATGCCGCTGACCTGGATTGTCATGGTCATCGGCGCACTCGCACTGGCCGGTTTCCCACCCTTTGCCGGATTCTTCTCCAAGGACGAAATTCTCTTCATGGCGCTGGCAAAAGGTCACTGGATGATCTGGCTGATCGGAGTCGGTGTCGCCGGCCTGACTGCCTTTTACTCCTTTCGTCTCATTTTTCTCGTCTTCCACGGCGAGCCGCGGGATCAGAAATCTTACGAAAAGGCCCATGAGCCGCCGCCAGTGATGACCATTCCGCTGATTATTCTTGCGGTTGGAGCAACCTTTGCGGGTTTTTTCAACCTGCCTTCATTCTTCGCTGGCGACAGCATGGTCAGCACATGGCTCGCCCCGAGTCTTCTTGAACACCACTCCGAAGCCAGCCGGGTAACGGAAGGCGTGGCGATGGTGCTGAGCATTGCGGTGGTACTCCTTGGTATCTTCTACGCCTGGAAAACGTTTGCCTTCAAACCACAAGACAAGCCGCTTACCGGTTTTGCCAAATGGGCAGAAGACAAGTTCTATGTGGATGAATTCTACAATGCTTTCATCGTCCAGCCGTGGATCGCATTTGGACGCACTATTTCCAACTTCATTGAGCCAAACATTGTTGACTTCCCCATAAAGGGGACAGCATGGCTCTACGGGGTTCTCGGCATGCTCTTCAAGGTGTTCCAGGCGGGCTATGTCCGGGTGTATGCAATTTATATGGTCATAGGGCTGAGTCTTATGAGCATCTTCCTCTCTCAATCACTTTAAGTGAGGTGTACGCATGTTTGAATCGGCCCTGACAGTGATGATTTTTCTGCCCATTGTGGCGGGCGCGCTGATATTGCTCTGCCCGGCGAAGGGGGCAGCCAGAATCATCGGCTTCTTCGTCTCCCTTATTGTGCTGATGATAGGCGTCCAGCTCTTCATCGACTTCGACGGCCAGGCGGGAATGCAGTTCGTATACAGCACCCCATGGATTTCTTCCCTCGGCATCAGCTTCGGCCTTGGAGTGGATGGCATCAGCCTGCTGGTCCTCTTAACCAGTGCTGTGCTCTTTCCTCTCGTCTTCTGTGTGCTGAAGGAACAGAGCCGAAACTTTTACGCCAACCTGCTTCTCTGCCAGGGGGCGATGATAGGTGCTATCTGCGCCACAGACCTTGTAGTTTTCTACATATTCTGGGAGCTCATGCTGGTACCGATATTCTTCACCATAGGCCTCTACGGTGGCCCGGGACGTCTACCGGCTACCCTGAAGATCACCATCTACACGATCGCCGGTTCGCTTCTCATGCTGGTGGGCATTATCTATGTGGCAAGCTGCTACCATCAGCAGTTTGGTGTGTGGACCTTTAACATGGCACGGCTCTCCGCCCTCAGCCTCAGCGGAGGTTTTGCCGGCTGGGCCTTCCTCATGTTCATGATCGCATTTGCCATCAAAATTCCGATATTCCCCTTCCACACATGGCTGCCGGACGCTTACACTGAGGCTCCCCCGGCAACAAGTTTCGTGCTCTCAGCGATCATGGCTAAAATTGGGGTGTACGGGATGATTCGTTTTGTCCTGCCCTTCTTTGCTCCAGAGTTTATCTCCTGGGCAACCTTCTTCCTGTTCCTTGGTATTATCGGCATGATTTACTGCGGCATCGCAGCCATCGGACAGAAGGATATCAAGCGGATGCTGGCCTTCTCCTCGGCCTCTCACATGGGGGTAATCGCCATCGGCGTCTGCGCCATGAACGTGCAGTCCCTGACTGGTTCACTCTTCCAGATAGCCGCTCACGCCACCAGCACCGGCGTTCTTTTCCTCTTTGTCGGCCTGATGGAAGAACGGCTGAAAACCCGTAATATCGACGCACTCGGCGGCCTCGCCTACCGCGCTCCGATATTCGCGACTTTCTTTGCCGTAGCCATGCTCGCCTCCGTAGGTCTGCCCGGCACCAGCGGCTTCATAGGCGAGTTTCTGATTATCCTCGGAACGGTGAAATACAGCATGTTCCTTGGCCTGCTCACCGGTTTCACCCTGATTGTCGGGGTCTGCTACATGTTGTGGATGTTCCAACGGGTTTTTTACGAAAAAGAGAGCGAAACAACCACCCGTTTTACCGACCTGACGGCAGGCGAAGCCTTCAGCTTTCTGCCAGTGATGATCCTCATCTTTGTGATGGGAATATTCCCGCAGCTCTTTATCAGCAAGATTGAGCCAGCGGTTCAACAGCAGATTGCTCAGCTCTACGCCCCTGCACAACAGCAGGTGGTTACCAATGAAATCAGTGTTACTGACAAATAATTAAGACAGGGGTAATTACCATGCATGATTTTGCTTCATTTCTACCGCTTGTCATCACCTGTGCCGGAGCTCTTCTGCTCATGCTCTACGCCGTCTGCCCAAAAGCGGAACAGGAGAAGGCATCGCTGATGAGCATGGGCTTTTTCGCGGTGGCATTCTTTGCCCAGCTGCTGGTAGTCTGTACCGTCAGCCGGTCGGTTTTTCCGGAGACCTTCAATGGTCTGCTCGGAGTGTCCAGCTTCACGAACGCCGCCTGTCTGATCATCTACGCCTGTGGCTTCTTTACCACGCTGAGCAGTCACACCTATTTTCGGGAGAACCACTTTGCCACAGTCGAGTTCTACTCACTGCTGCTCTTTTCTGCCGTCGGCATGGTGCTGCTCTCCATGGCTCGTGAACTGATTACCGCGTTCATCGCTCTGGAGATCATGTCGCTGGCCATTTACATCCTTGTCGGCTTCAACCGTGCCAGCTCCCGGGCTACCGAGGCACTCTTCAAATACTTCATCCTCGGAGCATTTTCCGGCGCATTTTTCTGCATGGGCACGGCGATGATCTATGGTGCAGCAGGTTCCACCCGCTTTGAGAGCATTGCGGAATGGCTGGCCTTCAATCCAGCCACCACCCCGCTGATGCTTGGTGGTGCATTTTTTCTGCTGATCACCATCTTCTTCAAGATCTCTGCCTTCCCTTTCCACGCCTGGGTGCTGGATGTCTATGACGGTTCCAGCAACCCGATCACCGGCTTCATGGCCACTGCCCTGAAAACGGCAGCCTTTGCTCTGATCGCCAACTTTCTTGCCCTCAGCGGGAACCTGCATGACTCCTGGATCACCGGCCTTTTCTGGATCGCCGTATTCACCATGTTCGGCGGCAACCTGATCGCCATAGGCCAGGACAACATCAAGCGGATGATCGCCGCCTCCGGGATCGTCCATTCCGGCTATCTGCTTATTGCTCTTGTCGCCATCAACAGTGAACACTTCAGTGGTGCCGTTATTGCCTACTACCTCGCTGCTTATTCAGTCGCAACACTCGGCATGTTCGCTGCACTCTCCTGGCTTGGTGGAGAAGGCGAGAAACGGGTCAACTTCGATGACTTCAAAGGCCTTGCCAAACGGCAGCCTCTTGCTGCGGCGACTATTACCATCTTTCTCCTGAGTATGGCAGGGATTCCTCCCACGGCTGGTTTCATGGGAAAATTCTACATCATCACCTCCGCCATCACTGCTGGTCAGATCGCACTTGGTGTGCTCGGCATTATCTCCTCTATCCTTTCCATGTGGTATTATCTGCGACTCATTGTCAGCATGTATTTCCACGATGCGGAAGAAGACTTCGTAGTAAACGGAACCTCGCTGGCATCGATCTCCACCGTTGCTCTGGCTATAGGAACCTTTGCCATAGGTCTCTTCCCGCTGGTTCTCTGAGCAGGGTATTACAGCTGTAAATAAAAAAGGGCCTCCGGCATATTGCCGGAGGCCCTTTTTTTATTCCCTTATTCCCATTAAAAAACTATGCACCAGTCCCGCGCAGAAGTGCCACCACAATAGCTGCATAAAAACATCCCGCGGCGAGGACTGTCCCCGTATGGAAGACCTCATGGAAACCAAACCACTTCGGGGAAGGGTTCGGCCGTTTACAACCGTAGGCAACAGCTCCCAGCGAATAAAGCAATCCACCACTGAGCATCAGCACAACTACTGCCCAGCCGCCACTCTTCCAGAACTGGTAAAGCCAGCCCATAGAGATCCACCCCATAATCAGGTACAGACTGACATAGAGCGCACGGGGTGCTGTAAGCCAGAAAATGCGGAAGAGCACACCAGCCAGTGCAACACTCCAGATAAGCCAGAGAAGCAGCAACCGCGAGTTGCCGGTAAGCAGAGCAGCTGCCAGAGGAGAATAGGTCCCAGCAATGAAAAAATTGATATTGGCGTGGTCGATGCGCCGCAGAGTGGCCTTTACCTTCGGTGACCAGTTGCCAAGGTGATAGGCGGCGCTGTTGCCGTAGAGCATGATAGAAGTGGCAAGATAAACGGCCACTGCCACGATTTCTGCAGGCGTCGAGCACAATCTCAGCAAAATAACGCCGCCAAGTATCGACAGTGGCAGCGCCCCCGCGTGAATCCAGCCGCGTAACCGCGGTTTCACCGAGGGCAAAACCTGATCTTTATCTTCCATGATTTGTACCATTAGAGTTCCTGTTTTTAAAAGAGTATCGAATAATCGCCCATCTTTTTTGTTACAGGTAAAATTTTATCCTCGGAGGTAAGCGCCAGGATTCTGTCAGATTTAGACCATTTTTGCCAGAGTGGCGTTATCTTCAAATAGCCAATACTCTTACTATCAGCTGCATGAGTGTACTCTATTTTCTCAAAACGTCTCAAGACAAGAAAGAAAACTTCTTATCCAACAGACTTCTGGACTCCGATAGCAAACGTTATACCCTCCGGTAAAGTTCCTTCTGTGCCTCGAATATGAACGAAATACAAGCTGTTTCAAGGCCCCATTTATTTTTAAATATTTTTTTGTTGTCCACGGTTTTTTGAGAAGTTATACCATTTATGTTTTTTATTGACCAAAGAACGCGACTGCGTGGACATTTTTGGGGCCGATCACAAGAGGATAAAATATAAATTTGATCTCATTGCAGAGACGTCTGTTGTGGGATGAGATACCTGTTGTGCTAAAGACGCCCAAATTGGTCGTCTCTACAAAGACCTTTTGCTTTTCCCTGCCTCCTTTCTCCGGCCTTCTTTTCCCCCCATAAGTACAACGCCACGTTGTCACCACGAGGTGATAACGTGGAATTTCATCACCATTGGTAAAAAATTGGCACAACGGTGGTTTCCACAATGTTGTTGTTTTCTGTAGAGACAAGGCATGCCTTGTCTAACGACATCGGCAATGACGGTCACGGCGGAATTAATAAATTGGGTGATTGTGCGGATGCAACAGCGGAATTGTATCACCCCTGGTGGCAAATTGGCACAGCAGTGTCTTCCGCAATGTTGTTGTGTAGACGAGGTTGTTCAAGGTACTCTGGAGTGAGATTTCCAGCAGGAATGAATTTTGCGAGAAGGTTGAAGCAGAAAAGGGAAAAGCGAAAAAAAAGCCAGAAGCCCTGGAATCAAGGCTTCTGGATAAAACCTGGGCAACAGGCTCAGAAGTGAAACGTAGCACTGATGCAGTTCATATTCAAGCTGGCATTGTGCTCGTAGATCCCGGCATTGGACTGATGATAAAAATAGTAGCCGATGCTGAATTGCTGCAAAACGACCTCAACACCGAGTTTGGCGTTGAAAAAAAACGGGCCACCAAGGTCGTGATCGATAAATTCCGTCTTTCCTGCCATCAGACCAGTACCAAGCCCCGCAGTCAGCCGGAAGAGGTCGTCCAGCCAGAGATGAGCCTGCGGCATGACGCTGAAACGCCCGGTGAGATCCTGATCAGACTCATCCTCATCAATAAGTGCACCTTCCATCTCCACACTGGTGGTCAACCGCCATTCATCCCCCGCAGTCAACCACGGGAGGTCATGGTTCCAGCCGAGTGCATACTGCTCAATGTTGGTATCATCGCAAAAATTCTTCCCATAGCTCAGGCCAATGCTGTCACCGGCAAACACCGAGTGTACAGGAAAAATTAACAGCGCTGTAAAAAACGACAGTAACAGTGATTTTTTCATTTTTTATCTCCTTGTTGAAGCTGCAAACCTGCAGGTCAATGGAAAAAAGAGGGACTCCAGCTGGGATGCCAGCCAGTTAAAGTAACTTTTAGCGAACAACACCTCGCAAAAGGTGGAAACATAAACCATCCGACTAATTTTACCAAAAAAAAAACAACTGACATTTTAACATCCCCGGGGCACGCCTCCTCTTATTCCCCCACCTCGCGCCCAAACAGCTCCGCCCGGTCCAACACACCTTCCTGTTGCAGCACAGCCTTTTTCTCCTCAACACCCCGAACAAGAAATTCCCCCGCGTATTCCACCTCCATGGCGTCAAAGATGTAACGGGTGGTAAGAATTGCCGATTCAAACAAACGCTCACCCTTCGTTGCCGCAGTGGACACAAGATAGCCGCGGCGCCCCTCTCCCCGACGGAACCGTTCCCGGCAAAGGTAGCGTCTCGCCCACTGTGCCTGCATGCGGTCTCCAAAAATTTTTGCCTGGGCTGAAAGCCCATAGAAATAGACAGGGCTGACAAGAATAATGCGATCTGCATCATCACATTTCCCGTAAAGGGGTTCCATTTCGTCTTTAAGAATGCAGCGACCCGTTTTACTGCAACCTCCACATGCCTGGCAGGGGCGCATCTGCAAATCGTTGAGATGTACCGACTCCACCTCCCCTCCGACCGCTTCAACACCTCTCTTCACCGCCTCGGCCACCGTCTCGCTGTTCCCCCCCCTTCTTGGACTTCCCAGCAATATGAGAACTTTCACCGCATCACCTTATTTTTTTATTCCAATAGTCTTATGCAAAAACCTTTGCAATCATCTTTCATCATCTTTTATCAGTTTACATCCTGGAGATTCCAAACGAAATCGCCTCGCGTCATAATCCGTCAATGTTACACGTTTTTACATCGATTTATCAATACTTTATGACAATACCCATGATCATGTTGACTTCGTTTTTTTACGCGGTATTGTATCATTCAGCAGCGAGGAAAGAGCTTCTCACTGTGAAAATAAAACTAATTTCATCACAAGGAGATTTACCATGAAAAAAGTAACTGCCTTCGCACTGTCCGCCCTTCTTCTCGCTTTTGTTTCCATTGCCATCGCTGAAGATACTGCTCCTGAAGCCACCGATGCAATGGAAACTGTTGCTCAGCCTGTAGAAGTTATAGAAACGCAGGCAATGGACACTGCAGATCAGGCAGGTGACACGGTTAACGCTGTAGAAGAAGCCATTGTACCTGCTGATGATGTAAAAGCTGATAATGCCAAAGCTGAGTAAGATCGCGCTTGCGGGAGAAAATCCAATGAAAAAATTTATTTCACCTTTTACTGCCTGTGCCCTGATTTTCGGCACTGCCACAACTTTCGCTTTTGCCGATACAACAGAAGATGTGAGTGCAGCTGTTCAGCTTTCTCATGAAAACGTTGCTGCAGCAGGCGAAAAAGCCACTGCACTCGTTGACAAGGTACAAACAGCACTCCATAGAACTAAAGGACGTGTAAATATCAACTCTGCAGATGTGGAAACTTTGACCAGCATCCCCGGAATTGATGAGAAGCTGGCCGAAGCCATTGCAGAATATCGCAATGCAAAAGGCAACATCACCTCCGTTGAGGATCTGCTCAACGTAGAAGGGATGAGCAATGCTCTGTTGGAAAAGATCGCACCTCTGTTGCAGATTTGAGCGGAAATAAAAGTATAGTACCAATTCCAGCTCCGTCGGATTGTCCGACGGGGTTATTTTTTATCCCGACTCTCACCAAAAGAGCTTGAATAACCAGTCTTTCGTCCATCTTCTTCGTTACAGCAAAAAAGTTATCCTCCGACAAAGCGAGGAACGAGACGTCGAGGTGAGAACTCTACTCCGATATTCAATCATACCTGTAATAAATTTCCTCCCGTGCCTCGAATATGAACGAAATACAAGATTATTCAAGGTCCTCGCCATGAAAAATAGACACAGCAGCCAGCTCAGGCCATCAACACACCTTCGCTCTTCTCGCAGATATGGGGCCGTATTACAGTATTGCTGAAAGAGAGGCCAAACTGTCTGCAAACCGTCAACACTTAAAAACAAGAAAGAGGAATCCCGCTCATAGTGCCTGCAGCTCCTGGAGCTCTACATCTACCACTCTTTTCCACTTTTCTGGTAACCAGATCACTGTGTTATCTCCTCTCAAACAATCCGAAACAATCAGACTTCTCTCTCAACACCTCCTGTAGTGCACTCAATAAGCTTATATTATTAAGCGCAACATCACCTTTCGTCACTTTTCGTCAGATCAAATCAGAAACTGCTCTCGTAAAACAACGAGGGGTCACAATCTATCATTTACTAGCATTATTATAACGTTTTATCAATAATTTATGACAATATCTGTGATTTTATTGACTTCGTTTTTCTACGCGGTATTGTAGCAGACAATGATGGGGAAACAATTTCTCATCACTTGAGTGAAAACTAATGTTATTATAGGGAAATTTATTATGAAAAAAGTAACCGCTTTCGCACTGTCTACTCTTCTTCTCGCCTCCGTTTCTGTTGCCGTTGCTTCAGGGAGTGCGCCTGAAGCCCCTGCAGATACTACAGCTAAAACTACCGAAGCTGTTACTGCTCAGGCTGGAGAAACCGTTGAAGCTGTAGAAGATGCTGTGGATCCTGATGATGATGCTGTATCTCCCGATGATGATACTGTAGCCCCTGATGATGATACTGTAGCTCCTGATGATGATGCGGTAGATCCTGATGATGATGCTGTGGATTCTGATGATGATGATGATGCTGTGGCTCCTGCGGATAATGATACTAAAGCTGCTGAGTAAAGCTCTGCTGCTCGAAAGAGTTATATCATCGGTGGAACTCTGATCAACGACAGACGTCAGCACTTGAAAAAAACCCCGCCGGAATATCCGACGGGGCTTTTTTATGGCTGCCAAACGGGAGTGAACTGCCAGCCACAGAAAAGCAGCTGGCTGACGGGAATTCAGACCTTCGCAAGGGCCTGATCAAAATCGGCAATAATATCATCGATATTCTCTATACCAACAGAGAGACGAATCAGGTCAGGAGTAACCCCCGCCGCAAGCAGCTCTTCTTCGGAGAGCTGACGATGGGTCATACTGGCCGGATGGAGCACCGAGGTGCGTACGTCAGCAACATGAACAACGATGGCGGCCAGTTTCAGCGCGTCCATCACCCGCTCCCCTTCTGCAGCACCACCCTTCACCCCGAAGGTAAGAACACCGCTGCACCCCGAAAGATACTTCTTCGCCCTTTCGTAGTGTTTGTGACTGGGCAGACCGGGGTAGTTAACCCATGCCACTTTCTCATGCGACTGAAGAAATTTCGCCATTTTCTGTGCATTTTCACAGTGGCGGTCCATGCGAACATGCAACGTTTCGAGACCAAGATTAGAGAGCCACGCATTCATCGGACTGAGATAGGCTCCGGTATCACGAATCCACTGTTCCCGCGCCTTAACGGCGTAGGCTGCTGCACCGAAGGTCTCTGTGTAAATGAGCCCATGGTAGCTCTCATCGGGCTCGGTCATCTCTGGATAACGACCGTTCTTCCAATTAAATTTTCCACCGTCAACAATCACGCCACCCACACTGGTAGCATGCCCGTCGATATATTTGGTGGCGGAATGGATAACGATGTGTGCACCATGTTCCAGCGGGCGGCAGAGATACGGCGTGGCAAAGGTGTTGTCCACAATAAAAGGCATTCCGACTTCTTCGGCAAGGGCGGCAAACTTCTCGAAGTCGAGAACATCCATACCCGGATTGGCGATGGTCTCGCCGAAGATGCAGCGGGTATTCGGCCTGACGGCCTTGCGCAGCTCACTGAGCGGAGCCTCTGGATCCACCAGCGTTACCTCAATTCCCATCTTCTTCAGCGTGTTTTTGAAGAGGGCAACGGTTCCGCCGTAAAGCGCTGAGGCGGCAAGAAAGTGATCCCCGGCAGAACAGATATTAGCCACCGAGATCATAATGGCCGTCTGCCCCGATGCAGTTGCCAGCGCAGCCACGCCGCCCTCAAGAGCAGCCATCTTCTTTTCGAAGACATCAACAGTGGGATTGCTGATACGTGAATACATGTGCCCGGCAGCCTTGAGGTCGAAGAGATCAGCCACCGCCTGCGCCGTATCATAGCGATAAGTGGTGCTCTGGCAGATCGGCACGACTCTGGTCTCACCATTAGCCGGTTCCCACCCTGCCTGAACAGCGTTTGTTTCTATCTTCCAGTTATTCATTTTTATTTTTCCTGTTTGAGACCCTCTGCAATGGCATCACAGACGTAGTCAATGTTGGAGGGAGTAAGACCAGCGAGATTAATACGACCGCTGCCTACCATATAAATTCCCTTTTCATCCCTCAGCCACTCAACCCTCTCTTTTGAAAGGCCGGAGAAAGAGAACATTCCGCACTGCCTGAGAATATAGGAGAAGTCCTGCTCCACACCGCGTTTTTCGAGGCCCTGCACCAGTTTGCCCCGCATCTCCTTGATCCGGCGGCACATGGTATCAAGTTCATCAACCCATTGACTGTGCAGCGTTTTGCTGGTCAGCACCGTTTTCACCACAAGCCCGCCGTGGGCTGGCGGGTTAGAATAGAGAACCCGCACCACAGTCTTCAGGTGACTCATCGCCACCACGGCTTCCGCCTCGCTCGGAGCAACAACCGTAAGTGCTCCCACCCGTTCTCTGTAGAGACCAAAATTTTTCGAGAAAGAGCTGGCAACCACCATATCAAGGCCACTCTCGGCGAAAGCGACAACGCCGACGCGGTCTTGCTCAAGGCCCTCTCCGAGCCCCTGGTAGGCGAAGTCGAGGAAGGGA
>JALNVI010000018.1 GCA_023231425.1 Desulforhopalus sp.
CTTCACTTCGTTGTCAATTCGTGCAGCCTTCACTTCGTTGTCAATTGGTGCAGCCTTCATTTCTTTCTTTTCAGCAGACTCTGCAGAGACAGCTGCGACGACGACACCTTGCGGAGCAGGTGCCTGAACTGCGAGATTCTCCGCTGCAGGGGTGGCTACAGTCCCGGGGTTCTCTACGAGTGGAGCCTTTGCAGGCGGCTCGGGCACCGGCTCTGTCACTACTTCGATCTTTTTCGGCTCAGCCTTGATCGTTTCGAGAACCGGGGCAGAGACCTGCTCCGCAGGGCTCTCTATGGTCTTCTCTGGATTCGCCTCGGCAAGAACAGGTTTTTCCGGTTCTACCTTTTTCGCACGGCGGCGGATAACTGTCGCCCGATGGTGAATAACAGCCTTCCCTTTCTTTTCTTCGGCCTCACTCTCAATGCGCTTTTCCACCAACTCGGAATTCACAGATTTGAGTACCGTATTACGAATCTTATCAGCGGTCTCAGCGTCAACTGAAGAGCTGTGTCCTTTGATGTCATACCCCAGCTCCAGCAACTTGTCTGTAAGCACCTTGCTGCTCATTCCGGCTTCTCGGGCCAATTCATACACTCTGACTTTGCTCATCTATATCCCCCTGCACCACTGTTCCAATCAACTCTGACATCCCGAAAACCGGCTTTTCAGCCAATGCGGAACACAACTTTCCAGTATTTCTTCTCTGTTAAAAATTTTTCGCGGCAACAACTTCTGCAACAATACGCGCCCCGCCCCGCCAGTTTCTTCTGCAAATCAGCAACAACTTTGCCATCCCGCCAGACATAGCGCTCCAATTCTGATTTACCGAATCTCTTCCGGCAAACGACACAGGTCCGAATCGGTTTTGTCATTTAACCGGCTGCTCAGGATCAGCTGAAGGCTCAACATCATCCGGCTGCTCAGGATCAACTGAAGGCTCAACATCATCCGGCTGCTCAGAATCAGCTGAAGGTTCAACATCATCCGGCTGCTCAGGATCAGCTGAAGGTTCAAAACCAGCCGGTTGTCCAGCTTCATTCCCCTCTGCAGATCGGTCCACCTCAGCCGCAATTTCAGTCACTTCTTCCCTGGCCTCAACAGCATTACCGTCTACATCTTCGGCAGCAGTACCAGAGCCTTCTTCCTCAGGGACCTGCACCGAGATCTTCGCCGCTTCGGCGATCAGCAGACCTGCATAGTCCTCTTTAATGGCACGAAAGGCCATGAGGTCATTCATACTTGTTTCAGCCAGCACTGCAGTAGAGGTTATCCCTTTGTTGAACAGCTGATCTGCCAGCCCTTCATCCACATCGGGAAGCTTGAGCAATGACTGATAGCCCGGATCCTGCAAATTTTTATAGCGCTGCTCACTTTTCACATCAATATCCCAGCCCATCAACCGGGAGGCAAGACGTACGTTCTGCCCACTGCGCCCGATGGCAAGACTGAGCTGATCATTAGGCACAACCACCAGCAGAGTGTGATTATCTTCATCCACTCGAACCATACTTACATGGGCGGGAGCCAGTGCATTATAAGCATATTTCGCCGGATCGGGGCTCCAGGTGACAATATCAATACGCTCGCCCTGCAGTTCCTGCACCACGTTCTGTACCCGGGAGCCTTTTATCCCGACACAGGCACCTACCGGATCAACATCACTCTCCGAAGAGCTGACAGCGATCTTCGCGCGAAAACCCGGCTCACGACTGACCCCGAGAACCCGGACAATTCCTTCTCCCATCTCCGGAACTTCCATTTCAAAGAGTTTACCAATAAATTCATTACAGGTCCGGGAGAGAATCAGCTGCGAATCCCGACTGGTCTGGCGCACCTCTTTCAAATAAGCACGGATACGATCCCCCTGCTTGAAAGAGCGCTTGGGAATCTGCTGGTCACGGGGCAGAATAGCATCGGTACGCCCCAGGTTGACCACCATGTTGCCGCGGTCAAAACGCTGCACAATACCGCTTACGACTTCACCAACACGATCTTTGAACATGCCATAGATGACGTCCCGCTCGGCATCCTTCATTTTATGAATGATAACCTGCTTGGCCGACTGGGCAGCAATACGGCCAAGCTCTGCAATATTGGGCATTTTTTCACCAAGCTCATCGCCAATCTGAGCCTCGGGGTCAAGGACTTTGGCATCCTCAATATTGATTTCGGTCTGTTCGTCCTCCGCATCTTCCACCACCATGCGGAACTGGAAAATCTCTACTTCGCCATACTCTTCGTTGTAGCGCACCTCAATATCTCTGCGGCTGCCATACTTTTTCCGTGCCGCAGACTGCACAGCCTCTTCAATGGCCTCAACAAGCAGAGATCTGTCAATGCCGCGTTCCCGGCTGATCTGGTCGATGATACGTTTCAATTCTGAGAGCATGTTCCAACTCCGTCGCTATAACTTTCGCCCAGCTCAAAACCAGAGCCGTGCCTTATTTATATTTTCGTGTTCAATCCGCAGAGCTCGGCCGGTCTCAAGTTCGAGGGTGATTCCGCCGTCCTCCACTGCTTTAATTTCACCGACAAATACCTTGTCGCCATCCACAGGATAATGGGTGCGCACCTTGCACATTTTCCCGACATATCGCTCAAATTCTGCTGGATTCCGCAGCGGGCGATCAAGCCCTGGAGAGGATACTTCAAGAGAATACGCCTCGGGAATACAGTCTTCCACATCAAGATACTGCCCGAGCGCTCGACTGACAGCACTGCATTTCTCGAGGGTAACGCCGGTATCTCCACCCTGCGGAATATCGATAGTTACCCGCAATATCTGACCCTTTCCGTCCCGACGAAACTGGAGGTCAAAAAGCTCCAGCCCCATTTCTGGGAGGACATCATCAAGATAACGGCGGATTATCGCGAGGACAGGCTCACTCATTTTTACTCCCTGGTTTTACCGGATTCAGGCACAAAAAAAAGCGGGCAGAGCCCACTTCCATTACAACTCCCCCCTTTATTCCGCGTAACGCCATAAGCGAAACACAGAGTGAAGTCGCACCGCAGGCGACCTCGTAACAGCTTGGGAGGTATAAACAAACTCATTCCCGTACTCAAAGAGGAGATAGCGGTGAGAACGAATTAGGCCACAAATTTAACCATAAAGACGCCTTCTTGTCAAGAGGCAAAAGGTACTCCACCCCCGTGGGGGAATACCTTTTGACAAATTCTGTCCCTCTCTGACAAAAATTATCTGCCAATCCGCAACGCTCTGCGCACCATTGAAAGAACGCCATTCCATTACTGAAGGACGAAGCCTTTCTGTCCGAAAGAGAGCACAGAACGGTGTGGAGGGGTCCCGCAGAACCCCTTACATGGCCGTGGCTGGCGCTGACGTTCCTCAACAACCACGATCACCCTGCGGACTTTGACCTTCCCTTTGAGCTGGAGCTGCCATTCACCCCCCGCCCTGTCTGCAGGGTTAAAGAGGAGCACCTTGCTAAAAGTGGCGGCCGACCGGCGCTTGAAATCCTGCGGCTGTCCACTGATCAATTTTTCCCGACTGGTTTTATTGCCAACCCGCAGGTTCACACGACCGTGCCCTTCTTGCGATTTCGCTACCAGCACCACCCGCTTCAACTCCATCTTGTCAAGTTTGATACCAGGATACTGCTGGTGCAAAAGCCTTTCCAATGGCAGCACCGCTGCCCGATTATGGCCCGCCTGAAAAACCTTATCTCCCATATCGATCTGCAAACGCAGACGTTCAGCAGAGGCCGCAGCCGGCAGGAAAAGAAGACAGGTCAGCGCGACAAGGATACCGGTGGCAAAGCAGCTGTTTTTCTTCTGAGTTTTTTTGCTGTTACAGGTGTTTTCAAGTGTTACCGTGTTCATAATAGAAACTCCATGCACAAGTGTGATTTTTCATTTCGGGAAGCGTTGTCATTTTCTCCCCGCCTCTGAAGCCACACCTTACGCCACCTCCTTCTTCCTGCCAGTAGACGCCGGGGGACATCCCCGGATTTGCGGGCATCCCCCCCTCCATGTCGGGTCGACATCGGATGGAGTTGCGCTTAAAACTGTTCTCATCTCTCCTTTCCCGTGCAAAAATTCAAACACAATCGATGAGGCCGAACAATCAGTCCACATTGGCTTGCAATCAGACAAACTTCAAAAAGGGAAAACCATGTTGAAAAAAACCATTCTTACTTCAGCCATCCTCACTCTTCTGCTCCCCTTCGCCGCACAGGCCGAAGAGAGCACAGCCACGCCCCCTTCCAACAGTACCGCCCTTCTCGGACTCCTCCAGAAACAGGGCATTGCGAACAAATCAACCCTCGATGCCCTCAGCCCCCATCTGAATCTGCTCGAGAAACAACTCCCCGGAGATGGCCAGACCTCAAAAGGAAAGCTTGACGATCTCCTGCACAGTGAAAAGGGGGAGAAACTGAAGGAGCTTTTTTCCAGAACCGTTGTTCATGCCAGAGACACAGGCGGCGCCCTTGACGACCGCCTCGCCGATACGCTTAAACTTTCAAAGGAGCAGATGACGAAAGTAAAACCTGCACTCAGTGAAGGCCTTACCGACCTGCGTACGGCCACAGGAGAAGCAATAGACTCAGGCAAAGTGCGCTGGGTGGAATTCCAGCCGGAATATGATGCCATCGTCAGCAAAATGCGCAACCAGGTGAAAGAAAGCCTCAACTCCGAGCAGATGAAGACCTTTGACACGTTCGTTAAAAACAAGGGAAAATCGATACAGAAAACACTGCAATGACCCTTTCCAGAAAAATCTGTCGATTGGTTCCATAGAAGACCTTGTAAAGAATGTAAATTTATGGCAAGTTTGTTGAAGGCACAGGAAGTTGGCTCTTTACCGCAATGTCGGGCATCTGCACGACATCAAAAAGGAGATGAAGCAACTGTATGTCTCAATCTTTTTTTCACATTGGACCTCATTCTGAGGCCTGTCTTGTTGTCTCTTTGCAAATTTTTTACAAACCGGTTTTGCCGCACCTGTGCCAGATACCGGTTTTTTTTGTTCCCGGGAAGTGGAGGAAGATCCTCTTCCACCTCATGGGTTTCTTAGATAACCAGGAATTTCACTCAGAGATGCAAAACGCCAGGTTATTCAAGAAACACTGAAAAAGGAGACGCCCGAACAGCTGTTGTAATTCGCTCGTTTCCGCTCACCCTTGCCTGAGAGGTAGAACATTGAAAGACACACCAGAGATGTTTTGGACAGGATTATCTCCCGATGAAGCGCGTAAAGCGCTGGTCAACAAAGATAAATCCATGCGCGACAAGACCATGACCCTGAAAGAGGCGGTGGATACCTTCATCCATGATGGAGACAACGTCGGAATCGGTGGCTTTGTTGACATTCGCCAGCCGGTGGCAATCACCCATGAGATGATTCGTCATGGCTTCAAAGACCTCACCCTCTCCTTCCAGTCAGCGGGGATGGCTCCGGATTACCTCGGCGCCGCAATGATGATTGACCCCGACCATTTTTCCATCAAACGCCTTGAACTTGCCTACTGGGCCCATGAAGCCTTCGGTCTCGCTCCCATGTTCCGCTACCTTACTGAACGTGGTCTGGTGGAGGTCGAGGACTGGTCGAACGCCAACATGTCATCTCGCTTTAAGGCTGGCGCCATAGGTCTCCCTTTCATCCCCACCCGGGGCCCCATCGCCGGGGATGTGGCAAGGAGCAACCGAACAAAGATCATTGACTGCCCCTTCACCCACCGCCCCATTGCACTCCTGCCGGCGAGCAACCCCGATGTAGCAATTATTCACGTCAATGCCGCCGACAAGTACGGGAACTGCATTATCCGTGGTTCTGAGTGTACCTGCCCCGAGATTTCCATGGCCTCGGCGCACACCATTGTCACCTGCGAGCAGCTGCTCTCCCATGAAACAATCACCAGCCTGCCGAAGGACATCGCTATTCCCTTCCTCGGAGTTGATGCCGTAATCGAAGTTCCCTACGGTGCCTATCCGGGTGCCTGCCGTCGCAGCTATTATTACAGCAAGGAACACATCGCCGATCTGCACAGACGCACATCTGTCATGTGCAAAACCGGCAGTAAGGATGAATTGCAGGCATATTTTGATGAATATATCTTCGGCGTGGACGATTTCAGCGGCTTCCTTGACAAAATCGGCGTTGCCGAACTGCTCAAATTGAAGAAACTGGAAGCAGCTAACTGTGAACGTCTGGTGTAAGGACTGATATAAAGGAGAACTCTATGACCGTTTCAAAAGACTACACCGCACAGGAAATAATTATTGTCGCGGGTGCCAAGGTTCTTGAAGATAAAAGGGTCGTCTTCGTCGGCACCGGCCTGCCGATGGTGGCTTCACTGCTGGCTAAAATGACTCATGCCCCCAACCTCATCCCTGTATTTGAAGCCGGGGCTGTTGGCCCGCATCTCACCGTGGGACTGCCCGTTTCAGTGGGCGACTCCAAGACCTTCACCTCTGCGTCTTATGTAAAGGGACTCAACAGTGCCTTTGAAATGACCCAGCGCGGCTTTGCCGACTACGGCTTTATTGGTGGTGCAGAGGTTGATATGTATGGCAATCTCAACTCTACCATGATCGGGGATTTCCCCGATGGCTATCAGAAACCGAAGATCCGCCTGCCTGGCTCCGGTGGTGCCTCCGATATGGCCGCGTCGTGTGAAAAAACGATTCTCATCGTTCCCCATGACAAACGGAAATTCAGTGCAAAACTGCAGTACCTTACATCGCCCGGACATCTCGACGGCAGTAAAGACGCCCGCTGGAAAGCCGGGATGCAAGGCTCTGGCCCCTATCGCCTCATCTCCACCAAAGGTATTTTTGACTTTGAGGAAGAAAGCCATCGGATGCGTCTGCTGCAAACCTTCCCCGGGGAGACAAAAGAGTCAATCCAGGCTGAAACCGGCTTTGAACTGCTCTTCGCCGACAACGTGACCGCGTTTGCACCGCCTACGGTGGAAGAGGTTCGATTGATTCGTGAAGAAATAGACCCAACGGGGATCTTTGTAAAACGGGCCTGATTATTTGCTTTCTTAAAAAGTGGTAAATCTTTAACTCTGCGACGACAGAAAATTTCTGTCGTCGCTTTTTTTTATTAAAATCACAAGGTACCTTTATATTTTTCTTGACTTCGTTCCGGAGAGCGTTATCCTTTAGAGAAAGGCAAGGTACCTTGTAACGGTGCCGACACAAAAGACAAAAACAGGAGGACATGTTGGAAAATATAAATCAAGAACACTGCCCGATGTGCGAAAAACATTGCGCAGTCACTGATTTGCAGTGCCCAAAAGGAGAGGCGTGGGTTGCCTCTGTAAAACTTCAAAACCCAAAACTTGAGGAGACAGTAATGAAAAAAATGAATCAAGGCCAAAACGGAAACAACCAGAATCAAATAAATGCAGAAGGGAATGCAACTCATCAGAACTCCATGGGAAATGGTGGTGGTATGGGCCAGGGTATGAATGCAGGGAAAACTGGTTGCAGAATGAATGGCGGTAGTGGTCGAGGACTTGGCGTGGGTCGAGGCCGCGGAATGGGTCAGGGACAGGGCCAAAATGCCGGGAACAGTGGCTGCAGGATGAATGGTGGCAGCGGCCGGGGACTCGGCGCAGGTAAAGGCGTTGGCCAGGGTGGTGGCAGTCGGCGGGGAAATAGATAAAGAAGGTGCTCCCGCTGAGTAACAAAGGTCTCTCTTCATGAACACAGTAGAATATTTGCTGTGTCCATGAAGAGGATTTGTTCAGAAATAATCATCCCGCAGGGATACATTGCAGCACCGCAGTGAAACCGAGTGACGACAGGCAGATTCAGCGTCACTTTTTTATTGCATTAATCGCAAGGTACCTTTACGTTTTATCTTAACTTCAACAGGGGGAGGATGAGATGGAAGGAATTACACAGGAATGTTGCCCAATTTACAAAAAACCACTGTGAAGTCAATCATCTGCAGTGCTTTGGAGGAAAAGTCTGGGCCACCTCTGTAAAGTTGTAACACCAATCATTTAAGGAGACAGTAATGAAGAATTTCAATCAAGGACAAAACGGACGGAATCAATATAGAATGGGAACTGATACACTGACAAACCAGAATTCCATGGATAACAGCCCCAAAAGCGATCTGGGATCTGCAACCGGTCAGGGCGCAGGGATAATGAGCCAGGGTGTCGGCCAGGGCCGTGGAATGAAAAGTTCCTGCAGAAGGAACGGCGGCAGCGGGCAGAAAACAGGAGTCTGCAACGGCGGGTTCCCTCAGGGGCGTGGCGAACGCCGTGGCAGAGGGAGTAACTTTTAATGAGCAGTGAAGAACTTGCCGCCCTCCTTCATCGGGCGGGCGGCGTCCTTTTTGGTCAGGGAAAACATCATCACGACCCTGCCCGCGGACAGGGTCGTATTCTGCATACTCTTGCCCGGGAAGGAAGCCTCAGTCAGCGGCAGCTGCAGGAGACATTTGCCATGCGTTCTGCTTCAGTAAGCGAGCTGCTCCTGAAGCTGGAGCGCAAGGGGCTTATTGAACGCGAACGAAGCGTTGAGGATCGACGCAGTTTTCTGGTCAACCTGACGAAAGAGGGAAAAGCAGCAATCGACGAGAAAGTCGAGGAGCAAGAGCCCTTTTCCCCCCTCTCCTCAGAAGAACAGGAGGAGTTGCAACGGCTTCTTGTCAAACTGCTTCGCGCCTGGGAAAAAGAAGGGAATGCAGGAACACAGCGGGAAAGTGGCCCCCGAGGATTTGGGCCCCGTCGCGGAGGTGGTGGCGGCCCTGGACAGGGCGGTTCCCATGGAGGACGCGGAGGCGGCCGTTTCAGGTAAATTCAATGTTTACGGGTTCCTTGCGTATTGCTGAACTCCGGCAATACGTAAACACCTTTGCCAGTGAAGACTTTCAGCGAGGTCAGCCCTTTAAATATTTTTTCAGCACGGAATCCCAACGCATATGCTTTTTAATTTTCCAAACCTTCTCACCCATTACCCATCACAATCCCCGACTAAAAAGCTCACGCAATCCACTCTGCCGTCGCACTGGAGTAATAACTGCCCGCTTAAAGCTCTCTTTCTCCGCCACGACAATAACACCCTTTCTGGCTCTCGTTATTCCGGTATAGACCAGTTCACGGCTGAGGATGCGGTTTTCCGCATCGGGAAGGACGACCGCAACCGTATCATATTCCGAGCCCTGGCTTTTATGGATAGTCATGGCGAAGACAGTTTCATGGCTCGGCAGTCGATTCAGCAAAAAGACCTTGAAACCTTCCCCTGATTCAAACCACACCCGCTCCCCTTCCCCCTCACGTCCCGGCAGACAGATCCCAATATCTCCATTAAAAAGGTCCAGACTGTAGTCGTTGGCAGTAACCATCACCGGCCGTCCAGCATACCAGCGCGCCCCCCACTCCTCACCCGGGCAATAAAACCCGGCGGCGGCGAGATGGCGGGTTACTGCGGCATTCACCTGCTTCACCCCGCGTGAATCCCGACGGGTGGCACAGAGGATCTGAAACGCATGGAAGGCACGAAAGACATTCGTCGCAGCCACATCGTCACAACCATCCCGCCTCACATCTCCAACCACCTTCATATAGGGCTCAGAACGACGTCCGAGTTCTGCACGCCACCCTTTACCAAGCAGTTGCAGGTTCTCCCCTCCCTGGAGCAATTCCCATGCCTTCTCTGCCTCACCTCCGTTAATCGCCGTGGCAAGATCCCGGATATTATCGTTATAACGCCATGCCTTCTTCAGTACCATACTGCACTGCGGCAGGCTCACCAGCAGATCCGCAAGCACCGCACCGGACTCCACCGAAGAGAGCTGATCTCTGTCCCCGAGCAGAATCAGTCTTGTCTCCGGCTGCAGGGCGTCCACCAGACGGCTCATGAGAGCAAGATCGACCATGGATGCTTCGTCAACCACCACCACATTAAAGGCCAGAGGCGCCGTGTGGTCATGGCGAAAGTTGATGCTGTCCGGACGGCTGCCAAGGAGTCGATGCAGCGTGGAAGCCTCTGCGGGAATCTTCGCAGCCACCCCCCCGGCAAGTTTCGCCCTCGCCCCGTTCACCGACTCCGCCAGTCGCATGGCCGCTTTGCCAGTAGGTGCAGCCAGGGCAATCTTCAGTTCACCGTCACTCTGCACAAGCGCCGCCAGCAGTTTCACCACCGTGGTCGTCTTCCCCGTTCCCGGCCCCCCGCTAATTATGGCGAGATGACTGCACAATGCCAGTTCCGCCGCCTTCCGCTGGAAATCCGTCTCACCCTCTTCCAGCCCCGCACCGTCAAAGAGCTGTTCCAGGATCGCCCCTGCCCCCGCCGGCAGTTTCCGTCGCCACCCCGCAAGGCCAAGCAGCTGCATCGCAAGACGCGACTCAAAACGATAGAATCGGTGGAAGTAGAGATGTTTCCCGTCATAAACCAGGGGCGCCTCGGCCCCGCTGGCAAACGCCCCGGCACCGATACAGATACTCTCCGGCAGCGGCGGAAGCTCAGCCTCTATACAGCTGTCCCCTGTCTCAAGAGCCTCCGCAAGCCGCACCACCAGCAGCCGAAACTGCTCCAGCATCGCCCCCTCAAGTCCGCTGCGCACCGCAAGAAACCGTGCCAGATGGCGGGCAGACAGAGACCCCTTATCATATTCCTGTTTTTCGTTCTCCATTCCCTTCCTCACAACCAGCGACGTACACGTGCGCTGTAGCGTCGAAAACCCTCATTGAAATGACGTTCCAGCGCCCGCTCTTCCGGCACAATCTGCAAACGGGTGAGAAAGCAGACAAAGAATGGCAACGGCAGAAAGGCTGCAAAAGACCCCAGCCAGCAGCCCCAGCCGATGAGAATTATCACGAGCCCGAGATACATTGGATTGCGGCTGTACTGATAGACCCCTTCGGTAAGCAGATTTCTTACACCGTCAGGGTCGTCAGGCCGCCAGGTGGTACCTGTGCGATGATAGGGAAGCCAGGCCAGCACAGTCAACGCCAGTCCCGACAGGATAAAGGGCAGAGAAAGAAGCAAACACAGCCACAGCGGCCAGGAGGACGGCCACAGCAGAGAGAAGAGAAGCATCGCCAGCACCGTTATCATGGTCATGGTCGGCGGGGTTATTTTTAGTTCCATGGAATCCATTATTATTTTCCTGTCATTCTGTCGAATTCGCGCAACAGCTTTTCATCCGGCTTTGCAGTGTAGATTCCTCCCGTACCGCCCGGCGTCATGCCACGGACAAAGAGGTAGAAGACACCACCGAAGTGCTGCGCATAATTATAGTTTTCAATCCGCCTGCCAAGCCAGCGATGAAGTACCAGGGTGTAAATCCAGTACTGCAGGCCGTAATTATGGGCCCGCATGGCCCCAAAGAGAGACTCTTCCTCGTAATCGGCAAGACGGTCGCCGAGATAGTTACTCTTATAGTCAAGCAGATAGTACCGTCCGTCATGCTCACAGATCAGATCAATAAAACCGGTAAGATAGCCCTCCAGAGCGTGAGGTTTCAGAGAGGTTACGGCCGGGTCGGCGGCAAGCAGACTGCCGAGATCCGCCGCCTCACAGTGCCCGAGGCTCATATAAAACTCCATCTCCTTGAGACAGGCCGGGTCGGCAATCTGCGCGAGGGAAAAGGGGGCTCCTGCCGCCCCCGGCGGAGTAAGGCTGCCCTGCACCACGTTTTGCAGCAGCACAGCCAGGTTTTCCGTTTCCACCTGCGCGCCGAAACGCCGGCACAACGCATGGCAGCGTGCCACAAATTTTTCACTTTTTTCAATTTTGGAGAGCACAGAAAAAGAGTGCTCTTCAAGCAGACCATGGATCAGATTCCCAAAGTGGGGCCCGGCGGGTAACCCGGTCAGGGGAATGGAAGCGGTCTCTTTTCCCTCCTCTGCAGTCTCACTGCTTCCCTCATGCTCGTAATCACTCAGCCTGGAGAGGGAAGAAAAAGAAGAACGCTGCCAGTCTGTGACCAGATTGCGACTGACTTCGAGCCCACTCAGTTTTTTATCTCCAGCCGACAACATCCTCACCGGCTGCGGAGGTTCACTCTCCATCTCCCGCAGCCCCGTACCACTTCCGACCACGGCCTGTTGCAGGAGCTGCAGTTGCTCCTCCCGGGCAAGCGGAGTTACACGACCATCATCATTTTGCCGCACACCAAAGAGGAGCCAGCTCAGCGGAGAGAGGAAGGAGTCAAGAGCTCTGCCGCTCGCGGAGCAGTCCGCCCAGACGATATAGCAGCGTAATTTTGCCCTGGTGACAGCAACATAAAGCAGACGCAGTGCCTCCGCCTGATTCTCCCACCGCGCCATCTCCCTGTGCCTGTCAAACTCATTTGAACCAAGATCGATCACCATGTCAGACCCGTCCCAGACAACAAGCTGGTTCGTTTCACTCTTCAGCAGATCAATCGGCCGCCAGAGATCCGGGCAGAAAACAACACCATACTCCAGACCTTTAGCCTTATGCATGGTAACCACCTGCACGGCGGCCTCATCACTCTCAAGCAGCAGCTCAGATTCCTCTTTGTTCTCCTCTTCACGGCGCCGTCGCAACCATTGGAGCAGCTCAAACGGTCCGAGGCGTCGCTCCTCGGCTTCGTCCCGCGCCAGCGAAAGCAACTGCTGAATATTGGAGACAGTGCGTTCACCCCTCCGCCGTACGACCAGCCGATGATACACCTTCTCCTCGCGTAACAGACACACCATCATGGTGAAGAAAGATTCCTCCCGCCATTGGCGCTGATACTCAGCCATGCGTACCCGCCAGGCACCAAACAGAGTCTCATCTTCGCAGACCGCCCGCAGCTCCTGCCCACTCATGCCAAACCAGGGGAGTGCCAGCCCGGCCTTGAACTGACGCTGGTTGGACGGGACAAGAATTGCCTGCATCAGCAGGAGCAGTTCACGGCACTCTTCCGAGGCATACACCGAGTCTCGGCTCAGGGTAACTGCGGGAATACCTGCATTGGCGAGGGCGTTAACATAGCCTGCAGCCACGTTGTTGGTACGCACGAGAATGGCAATATCCTGCGGTACGAGAGAATGTTTTTTACCTTTATCTGTAATGTTCCATCTGTCAGTAAGGAGATGGCTGATCTCAGCAACCACATGGGCACGGATACAATCCTGAGCCTTGCCCGAAGTCCACCTTTTTTCGTTTTCCAGTTCGGGCAGAACCCAGTATTCAAGACCACTGGCCTCTTCAACGTCTGGTCCGGCAAGACCTGCACTCTCAGATTCCTTAAGAGCCGTCACCGGACAAAAGGGAAGTTTTTCCTCTTCGTAGAGAAAAGGTTCTTCACGCCCTTGAAAAAGTTGATTAACGGCCTCTACCATTCGGGGATGGGAGCGATAGTTTTTCTTGAGTGTCAACTGATAATTGGCATTAGACCGCGCCTGGAAATAGCTGTGAATATCAGCCCCGCGAAAACTGTAGATCGCCTGTTTGGGATCCCCAATGAGGAAAAGGAGATGGTTTCCATCGATGAAAAGACGTTTGAAAATATAATACTGGTCACTGTCCGTATCCTGAAATTCATCAATCAGCGCAGCCCCGAAGCGCTGTGCCAGACACTGCTGCAGCAGTTCCCCACCGTCACCCTTAAGGCCAGCGGCAACATTATGAATAAGATCATCATAACTGAGACTACCGGTGCGGCCCATACGGCGGCGCACCTCTTTCCGCAGCGTCCCGGCAAGCTGACAGCGGAAGGAGAGCTTAAGCGTGCCAAGGCCATCAGCCAGGGCTTTCAGCGTCTTTTGCGGCGGAAAGATTCGGCCCTCGCGAAAACTTTCCTGCCCCAGCTTTCTCAATTTAACTTTCTTCAACCAACCGGCGTCCAGATCGGTAAGGACCTCAGGATCAAGGAGACTCAGATCTTCCGGCGCACCGGTTCCAGCACACATTTGCGCCAGCCCGTCCAGCAAAGCCGGCCAGCCATCTTTTAACTTTTTATTGAACCACCCCGCTTCTTCGTCCTTCGCGTACTGATCACACAACTCTTCCCCATGCCCATCCCACCATTCACTAAAATCTGCTACTGCAGCGTTGAGAGCCTCCTCCACTTCTGCAAAGGGTGGCACTGTTTCCGGCAGAAGTCTCCCCCCTCCCTGCGCCCGGCTCACTGTCTTCAGCAGTTCCTCTGGAGTGCCAGCCACTTTTCGCAGAATGGATCCGGCAAGATTTGAAACGCAATAAAGATTCTCCCGCCAGAAATCGTCAACCACTTCCTGCACCACCACTCCGGTATCAGAGAGCAGTTCGGAATCGAAAGGCTGGGAACTCTCAAGGGCGTGCTCTTGCAGCATCCTCTGACAGAAGCTGTGGATGGTGAAGATGGCTGCCTGATCAATATTGGCAATAGCCAGCTTGAGACGGATCCGTGCCTCCGTCCGCTGCGCATCAGAAATGGTCTTCGCCCAGGCGGTGAGAGTAGCATCCGCATCCGCCGATTCCCCGCTGAGGATCAACCAGCCGTCCACCAGTCTCTGACGCACCCTCGCACGCAATTCAGCGGTCGCCGCACGGGTGAAAGTGACAATGAGGATATGGTCAATCTCCAGCCCCAGCTCAGCAACAAAACGCAGGACCAGCATGGCGATGGCGTAGGTCTTTCCAGTCCCGGCGCTGGCCTCGACCAGATAAACACCCTTCTCCAGTTTGAGATGCACTGCGTCAAACTCTTCCATCACACCCCCTCCATGCCCGCTTCATAGACCGGCACCATCACCTTTTCGGCAAACTGCTCGAACTCATCGCCCAGCAGCGCAGCGGGCTCTCCTGCCCCGACAAGCAGCGCCAGCTCCGGTTCATAGAGGTTCTCCAGATCCCGCTCAAGCTTTAACTGTGCGGCAGACTCCATCCCAGCCCCCTTTTTCACGGCCTTCACAGCCCATTCAAACGCGGGTTCCACAAGGGCGCAGAGCGGCCGTCGCCGCCCCTCACGCCAGAGACGAAGCAGACTTGCAAGACCGGGATTGAGACCGCCGTCGTCTTTCGCAAACTCTCCGTTAAAATAAAAAGTTGCGTCTTCGGCAAGAAGCCAGGTCTCACCTGGCAGACCGGCAAGGCAGCTGAGCTGATGATGCAGCCAGCCCCGCAAAAGATCTTTCCCCCGCAGTTTTCCGAAGCGAAGCTGCAAATTTCCACCAGCAAAGAAACCAGTCAGGGCACCACCAAGGACGAGATTGTCCGTAGCCGGAGTCGACAGCAGCTCAAGAAACTTCTCAGGCTGCGGGTCACCGAGGTTCAGCGTCTGCACCCTTTCGACGTAAGTCAGCACACCCCTCTGCTGTTCGGCAAAGTTCAATCGACCGCTGGTACCGAGAGGCCAGAGACTCTGGCTCTGCAGACGATGAAGAAGTTCCTCCTCCGTCGTCCCCTTCAGCGCTCCACCGGCCGTCATCATCTCCTCAAAGAGAACCCTGTTGACCCTGGCCTTCTCAAGGGGATTGAGGCTGAAGCTCTCCCGATCATCACGCTGAACATCTCCGGTGTCCGGTCGAATTCCGAGGACGTTGTTGACGAACCACGCCTGAGGATTCTTGTAGAAGTTGAAAAGTTCCCCGACGGAGATCGACTCCGCCTCTTCCTGCTCCACCTCACCCTGCCACCAGCCAAAGGGAGAAACTTCGTCAATCCTTTGCTGAGACGGCTCAGTCTCCTGCGAAACCTGCACCTCCTTCCACGCCTCCTGCCGTGCCTGGGCCACAGCCAGATTGTGTCTACTGTAACTGAAGAACGAGGGAGAACTGCCATCAAAATAGTGGTCACTAAAAGAATAGAGCGGATGTTCACAGACGAGGTTTGTCACCCCATAACTGCGGCTGAGCAGGTCAAGAAACTCGGAGACCACCACCGACGGAGGGACAACATCCCCGGTCTGTTGGGAGAAACCGACATAGCTGAGATAAAGCACCCGCCGCGCAGCAAGGATCGCCTCAAGAAACTGGTAGCGGTCATCATTGCGCGGGGAGCGGTCGCCGAGACGCGGTGCGGCGGCGATAAGGGAGAAGCTGTCAGCACGGTCAGTCCTGGGAAAGACACCGTCATCAAGGCCGAGCAGGCAGATCGCTTTAAAGGGAATAGAGCGCATGGGCAGCATGGAGCAAAAAGTGAGCCGTCCCCCAAGAAAGCCAGCGCTGGAGCGGCTCTCTGTCGTGCAGTCGGTAAACCATTCACAGATCACCGTAAAATCGACCTCCTGCTCCCCGGTGAATTGCTCACTTTCGGCCAGCCCGGTGAGCAAAGTTCGCAGTTCAGCCACCTCTCCGGCACCAGTGTCAGTGAGCAGGCATTCCATGGTATCCAGCAGCAGCGTTGACCACGCCATAAGGCTGCGGGGGGCGTGGAATCCAGCCTCTGCCCGTTCAATCACAGCAAAGAACTGGCAGAGGCCGCCAAGAGCCGACGCCCCTCTGCCTTCGAGATCAGGCCACGGCAGCACCCCGTCCACAAAGTTGTCACTGTCTATCATGAAGCCCATCAGCAGGCGATCAAGTCCGAAACGGAAGGTGGCCTCACTGAAATCAAGTCCCACCTGGCTGCGCTGCTGCACGGAGAGCCCCCAGCGGATACCCGCCTCCTCCGTCCAGCGGATCACCTCCTCCACATCCTTCTCATTCAGCTCAAAACGTCCGGCGATGAGACTGTGCTGCAGCAGTTCCATGACCTCACTGCGGCCGAAGCGCCCCTTGAAAAGATTGAGGAAGAGGGAAAACGCAGCGATGGCCGGGTTACGCCACTGCAGACTGCAGTCAGCGACAGAGTACTGGATATCGCTGAATACAGCGGGGATGAGGGCTGCGTAATGCTGGATATCCGGCGCCATGACCACGATGTCCCGAAGCGTTATAGAAGGATCGCCCTCGAGAAGCTGCAGCAGGTGATCGTGGAGGACCTCAAGTTCCCGCCAGCGGGAGTGGGCGGAGATAACGCGTATGGAATCGTCGGCGTCGAGTCGGGCCGGAGTAACTTTTCCCTTGAGAATATCATACTGCACCTGTTCAAGCAGCAACGGCCCGCCCTCTGCCGCATTATCCACCGCATCATGCCATGAGGTGCTTTCAAGCGTGAAATCGAAATCCTCAAGCGTGAAATCAAGACCTGCAAGCATGATCTCCTGCAGATCTCGTCCCTGCCTGCCGAGGTCAGCGAGCAGAGGGTGGCCCCCCTCCCCTTCGACAGCCTCGATGCCAGTTCTCAGGACAGTACGCAGCGCCTTCTTCTCTCCGGTCATATCCCCCCAGTAGCCCTGGCAGGGGGAGAGAAGATAGAGATGGACGTTCATCTGCCGGGAGAGAGTGGTGAGATATTCGAGAAAACGCGGCGGCAGGGTGTGGACACCGAAGATAGAGACACGCTGCGGCAGACGGGCGCTCAGCGCACCCTCCCCACTTTTGTTGAGAAAATCGATAACCCGCTGAAAGAGCATGGCGCGGTGAGCCCCGCCCTCCGGCTGGTTAACAAGCCGCCGCCAGAGGGCCATCTGCCAGTCCTCAGCAACAGCTTCCGGCCCGTCGAGAAAAGTAGCTCGATCCTCCTCCCAGTCGAGCACCATTTTACTGCGCATAAGCTGATACTGATCGAAGATGTCGGCAATACGTCTGGCAAGCTGATAACGGCGGCGCGACGGCTCGGCACCATGGAGGTAGCGATGCAATGGCTTATATTTTTCCCCGTCGCAGTCGCGCAGCAGAGCTTCGAGCCGCCAGGTGAGAATCCCGCGATCAAACCCGCCCGAACTGATGCCAGGGGCAAGCAGGCTGGCAATATGGCCCAGAAAATTAAGCGGCAGGTAAAAACGAAAGTTGCAGAAACTTCCAAAGTGATCGGCCAGATTCTGTGAAACAACGCGCTCCATCCCCTGACTCTGGATGAGGATCAATTCGGCCCCAAACAGGCTCTTCTGCGGGGCACGCTGCAATACAGCAGCGAGATTTTCAAGGAGATCTTCAGTGCGATTGGAAGCATGCAGAAAAAAGCCGTGCGTCATACAGCCGCCCCCATCTCTGCATACTGGTAGATGGCAAGCAGCAGGGCAAAGAGTATCCCCACTACGAAAAAGATGCGCATGATACGATCCCATGGTAACATTTCTCCGCCCGCCATGTGTTTGAGAAAAGCCACAATCACCCAGGTAACTCCAGCCGTATAGGGAAACATGGAGAGCAGTTGCCAGACCGTCCCCTTGAAAATCTCCATCGGTGTCGTTCCCTGCCCGAGGTTGAAGAAAAGGTAAAGCAGTGTTGAAAAAGTGAAGGTGATTTTTTCGCGAAGAGTTTGCATAGTTCAGGAGTGTTATGAAGACAATTATTTTTCCCCGTACAGACATTTGTTCCATCCGTCAGTTTCCGCTTTTTCTGCCTGCACCTCAATTGCTGATCATGCAGGGCTGGCGGAGGGAAGCCTCTGAAGCCCTCAATCTTTTCATGAAAGCAGGGTTCTGTCAAGTGAAGGTTCCCGTACCCTTTCCCGATACCGACGGAGAGAGGCGTTTTCTTCATCTGATCGAAGATATTGCCACCCGTCGCGACGATTACGCAGGGCAGCTCAGCTCGCTGACCCTCGCCGGCATGACGGAACCGAGAAAGAATGGAGAGCAGTCCGAGCGGGCAATCCTCGATGCTCTTACCGGACAGGCAAAGGCTCCAGATGAGCACGAAGAGGAGCTGTGGCAGGCACGGCTGGTGCTTGCCCTCGGAGAGATTTTAGACCGTGAAGAGGAGGATATTGCCACGGAACTCGCCACCCTTGATGACAATACACAGGAACTCCTTGAAGAGTTACAGGGCGAAGCAGAAAAAGATGAAGAATCTCTCTTTGCGGAACTCCGGGAGGTGCAACGCAACCTCACTCCGACACGATCAGGTATAGTCCGGCGGGTTAATGCATGGTGCACGCTCTTTGGAGCAGCCTGCGGGAAGGGACCTCTTCTCACCGACAGTGAGGATGCCGCAGATATACTGATCAACACATATGAAAAGGCCAGCGCGGAACCGGTCGTACGTGTCACGAACTTTCCTCTTCCAGCTCTCGTCGGACGTAACGCAGAGGAAGCGGTAGAAAAAATTACCGCCTTTCATCAGCAGTATCAGGAGGAGGTCAACGATATCAGCCGGTGGCTCGCTAAGCTGCAGAACGGGCCTGCGGCCCTCGAGATGGAGAGACCTGGCAGTTGGGAGAAGGCGCTGGAGAGTGCTTTCCCGGCGGCAGAATATGACAGGCTCGTTGTGGAAGTGCAGCTCTTTCGTGGTGGCTTCGGCAGGATTGCCGTCGGGGAGACAGCAAACGGGGTAATGCTGGTGGTGAAAAGGTAATGCTGCAGGAAAAGAACCAACAACAGAATCCTGCACAGGGGTAATTCCAATAAAAAAGCCCCTTTCTGCAAGAGAAGGGGCTCAAAAAGTATTTTCAACATTCACACCAGCCACTGTTCTTTATCCGTGATCCTTATCGGCACGATTGTAGCAACAGGTGTAGGGGTTGATGGTCAGGACCGGGCAGGCTGCATTACGAACAACTTTGGCAGCGACAGAACCGAACATGATTTTCTCCAGCCCTTTGTATCCGTGCGTCCCCATGATAACCATGTCGGCATTAATTTCAGCAACATAGTCAACAATTTTCTCGCTTACATCGCCCATAAAGACCTTGAAGACAAGGCCTTTGACCCCTGCCCTGGTTGCATCTTCTTCAAGTTCTTTGCAAAACGACTCCATTTTGGTTTCCGCGCTCTTCAACAATTCACCTTCAAGATTCGGCAGTGTCATCTGCGGCACGAAGAAACCAGAATAATCTTCAAAATTCTGCACCACGAAAATGAGATGCATCTCCGCCCCAAACTTCCCGGCAATGTAGGCCGCAGATTCTGCAATCGTTTTGGAGTTATCAGAAAAGTCAACCGGAGTTACCACTTTTGTAATTTCGTGTATCATACCGTCCATAGACACCTCCCGCTTTGAGATGAAGGGCACCGGGCAGGCACCACTGCGGCATCTGTTCCCGGAACCTTGATGAGGGGAAGTTGAGAGAAGACAACGTCTTCGAGTCAGTCATCCCTGCCTTTCAGTATTCCACACTTCCTGCAAAAATTCAAATATTTCCACTGCTGTTTCCACTTGTTTTTCCAAGTATTTCATCTGCTGCGGGTCCTTTCTTCAACAATGGGAAAAAACAGGCTGCAGAAACCTGTCAGACAGGATCGTGCCCCCCTTTCACCCCACGATGCACCGCGATGGAACCGCACATGAAACGGCGGTAACTCACCTTGTCGAACCCGGCCTCACGAAAAATGGCAGAGAGTGTTTCGGCATCGTGGAAAGCCAGTGTAGAACCGGTGAGATAGGCGTATGCATCTTCATCGCCGGCCAGCATCCTGCCGAGCAGCGGGATACCGAAGCGAAGATAGAGGCGGATAAAGGGATAGAGCAGATTCTTCTGCGGCGGGGTGGTATCAAGACAGACAACCCTGCCCCCTGGCACCAGCACGCGATGAACCTCGCGCAAAACCCTGAGAGAATCATCCACATTGCGCAGAAGATAACCAAAAGTAACCGCCTCAAAGCTGTTGTCGGCAAAGGGAAGTGCATTGGCATCGCACACCTGCCAGCTGATACGTGAAGAGGGAAATCGCCGCTTCGCTTCAGCGAGCATCCCGGCGGAGAAATCACCGCCGATAACCTCGCAGCGCGGGTAGCTGGCAGCCATAAGGGCGGCGATATCGCCGGTGCCGGTGGCAAGGTCGAGGACCTTCCCCTCTTCCGGATCACCGGCCTCGGCCACTACGTGGCGCCGCCAGCCCTGGTCCTGACCGAAGGTCATCACCCGATTCATCAGGTCGTAGCGCCCGGCGATGGCATCGAACATGCTGCGTACCGCCGGCCCCCGGCCCTGGTTTGTCTCTTTGTTTTCTGTCATTGATTGCAGGAGTCCTTCTCTCAACAGGGTGCGAATCCCGGGGTGCGCGGGAAAGGGATAGCTTCACGAATATTGCCCATGCCGGTTACAAACTGCACGAGGCGCTCAAAACCGAGGCCAAAGCCCGAATGCGGAGCAGAACCATAGCGACGCAGGTCGAGGTACCAGTCATACTCTTCAAGGGACAACCCTGCCTCTTTCATCCGAGTCTCAAGCACCTCTAAACGCTCCTCCCGCTGGCTGCCACCAACGATTTCGCCGATCCCGGGCACGAGAATATCCATGGCAGCGACGGTGCGGCCATCATCATTCATGCGCATATAAAACGGTTTGATGGCGGCTGGATAGTCAGTAACGATGAGCGGACAGCTGAACACCTCTTCACAGAGATAGCGCTCATGCTCCGACTGCATGTCGATCCCCCACTTTACCGGATAGTCAAAGGTTCGGCCGGATTTCCCCAGAAGCTCAATGGCCTCGGTGTAGGGGAGATGGACAAAATCCTTTTCAACCACCGATTTCAATTTTTCCAGCAGTCCCTTCTCAATAAAGTTGTTAAAGAACTGCATATCCTCAACGCAGTGCTCAAGGACATCCGCGATGAGATTCTTGAGCATATCACCGGCAACCTCCATATTGCACTGCAGGTCGCAGAAAGCCATCTCTGGTTCGATCATCCAGAACTCGGCAAGGTGGCGCGAGGTATTGGAGTTTTCTGCACGGAAGGTGGGACCAAAGGTATAGACATCCCCAAGAGCCATGGCATAGACTTCAGCCTGAAGCTGTCCACTCACCGTCAGCCCTGCCGGGCGACCGAAAAAATGTCCTTCACTGCCGTGTTCATGGCCGGTGCGCACCTGAAACATCTCTCCCGCCCCTTCGCAGTCAGAGGTCGTGATGATCGGGGTATGGAGAAAGACAAAATCACGTTCCTGAAAGAAATTGTGCACAGCATATCCAAGGCGCGAACGCACTCTGCCGACGGCGCCAAGGGCATTGGTCCGCGGCCGCAGGTGGCTCATTTCCCTCAGGAATTCAAAGCTGTGTCGCTTTTTCTGCAGGGGGTAATCAGGACTTGAAGCCCCCACGACCTCTACCGAAGTGGCATGCATCTCCACCGCCTGCCCTTTAGCCGGACTCTCTTTCAGTTCCCCGGTAACCCGCAGGCTGGCTCCAGTGCTGAGGGTTTTGATGTCACTGTCATAGTTGGTCAAAGAGGCATCGGCAATAACCTGCAGACCGCTCAGGCAGGACCCGTCGTTAATCTCGAGAAAAGAAAAACCACCGGTATCACGACGGGTGCGGAGCCAGCCGCAGAGGGTGAGAGTCTCACCAGGGGACGGTTTGTTAAGAATGTTTTTGATGCGCAACTTCATGATTCACCTTGAGAAGATAATCGTGTCGAACATTTGAGAGGGCGGCAAAGAGAGAGTCCCTCGCCTGCGGCTCCTCCTCATAAAAATTATTAAGGAAACAGCGAACCCGCTCGCGGCGGGTCTCTTCGGCAAAAGGGCAGAGGCTGCTCACCGGCTGCAGTTTCCAGTCGGCGGCCAGAGCCCTGACATCGGCTTTATCAAGATAAGCCATCGGCCGAACGAGGGCAAGAGTCCCATTAAAAAGCTCCTGCTTCGGAAGCATGGTGGATATACTCCCACAGTAAAAGGCGTTCAGCATGAAGGTCTCAATAAGGTCATCCCGATGATGACCGAAGGCGATTTTACTGCAGCCGTACTTTGCTGCGAGATCAAAAAGCTGGCTGCGACGATGGCGTGCGCAGAGAAAACAGCTCCGCTCTCCGGGTATTTCCCGTTCCCCATGAATCTCGAGGGAGAGACCAAACTTCGCCAGCTGAGGGGCAATGGTTCTTTCAGGGCCGCCTTCCCCGGTGTAGCCATGATCAATATGGACACACCGCAGTTCAAAAGAAATGGGAGCACGGGCCTGCCAGATCTTGAGGATTCCGGCAAGAACGAGGCTGTCCACCCCGCCGGAAACAGCCAGCAGGATACGATCTCCCTCTTCAAACATGGCGTAGTCATGCATGGCTCGGCCGAGTTTACGACTCAATTTCTGGGAAATAGTTTGTTTCATTCTTTTTCAGATAAAAAAAACCGCCCTCCCCTTACGGGTCGGGCGGGATCAAAGTTGTTTACTCCTTCTGCGAGTCACAGGAATTACTTCAGGTACGGACACCCGCCAAGACGCTCTTCAATCCCCTGTTTGAGGAGTTCATTCACTGTTATCCAGCGAAAACCGCGTTTGCCCATCTTGCTGGAGAAGACATTTGACAGAAAAGATTCCTGAGTCTCACGGAAGTCGGCAGTCCAGAGGACAGCACCGGTTGGAGCGTAAAAGAGAGCCATTTTGAAGGAGGCGGAAGCCGGTGAATCAACGGAGTATTCACTTCCAACACGTTCACTGTAATGCTGCAGGTGAGTGAGAAGCACGCCGTCACATCCGGTCTGTTCACCAATGGCGGCAATCGCTCCGGAGCGCCCGCGGATTATCTCGGGAGAAAACCCCCCGGCCTGACGGGAAGAGACCATATCAGCATTGGGTTTTGCAGCGAGAAGAACAGTCATCTCACTGGTGGCAAAATCTGCTCCTTTTTGTAAATCCTGCAAGGGTGAATCAACATCCTCTCCCCAAACAGTCACGGGCATTACTGCAATGCACTTCAATGGTTGCAGAGCCCTTGGGCCCTCTTCCTTTGGTGTGGCACAACCTGAGAGTGCCAGCAGAACAACAACCATCAAAAGACTAACAATATTCGTTTTCACTTTTCCCCCTCTTCCCCGCCCCCGGCAGGATTCATTTCATTGTCCCAAGCCCTGCTCAGACCCTGGTTGAGCTGCCGGTCAAGGATCTACTGAAGCGCTCCACCCCTGGGTTCAGAGCAGTACTTCGCTGCTGCAACCCTGTGAATTGCTTTCAACAAACCTCACAGACATCCCTTGGAAGACATAACTCTCCCGTCGACAAGGGGTGTTACCGCCTCTGCAAGAGCCCGGGCGAACGCTTTAAAGACTGCCTCTATAATATGATGTCCGTTCTCGCCATGGAGTAAATCAATATGCAGGGTAATACCACCATGCTGACAAACGGCCCGGAAAAATTCTTTGGTCAACATGGTATCAAAGCCCCCCAGCATCGGTTCCCGAACCGGTGCCTCATAGTGCAAAAAAGGGCGATTTGAGAGATCGAGTACAACTCTCACAAGCGTCTCGTCCATGGGCAGATAGAAACTTCCATATCTGGTGATACCAGCCTTGTTGCCAAGGGCCTCACTCAATGCCTGTCCAAGGCAGATACCAATGTCCTCGACCGTGTGATGCCCGTCCACCTCGATATCACCGTCTGCATGAAGCTTCAGGTCAAAGGAGCCGTGAACGGCAAAGAGGGTGAGCATATGGTCAAAAAAAGGAATTCCGGTAGACAAGTCATACTCACCGCTACCGTCAAGGGCAAAGGAGAGATGAATATCTGTCTCGCTGGTCTTTCTCTTAATTTCTACGTGTCGCATTCTCAATAGTATGATATTCTATTTTTTGCTGGCTTTGGAAGAAGCCGGTTTGCAACTTCAAGATGAAGCCGCCGTCCTTCATCATTACCATCTCCCGACAAAAAGTACAATAATTTGTACGAGATTTTATTGCTCTGACTTCAAAGGATAAAGAGCTACAAAAAACAGCATCACCTCGTTTTTTGATTGACAGGAGATTATCCATTTGGTAAACAGTCTACCTGTTTTTTACAAGAAGCAAGCGGGAATAACTCAGTGGTAGAGTGCAACCTTGCCAAGGTTGAAGTCGCGAGTTCGACCCTCGTTTCCCGCTCCAAATATTTGAAAAGGTTCGACATGTTCGAACCTTTTTTTTATCATGTTTCATCAGTTGAGGATTAAAATGAAAACCTATCTTACTCCGGTTGACGAGATTCAGAAGGAGTGGCTTGTAGTTGATGCTGAGAATAAAGTTCTTGGTCGTCTTGCCACTGAAATCGCCCACCGCCTGCGTGGCAAGAACAAGCCCACCTTTTCTACCTTTATGGATAATGGTGACTTCGTTGTAGTTACCAATGCTGATAAAATTGCACTCACCGGCAAGAAGTGGGACGATAAAAAATATTATCGCCACACTGGCTACATTGGCGGCATCAAAGAAACCAGCGCAAAAGAACTTCGTGAAAAGCATCCTGAAGATCTCATTATTAATGCGGTAAAAGGAATGTTGCCGAGGAATAAGCTTGGCCGGGCACAACTGAAGAAACTCAAAGTTTACGCCGGTCCTGAGCATCCGCATGCCGCTCAGAATCCTACCGTATTCGATATTTAATTCTGGAGACAAGATATGGCTCAAGATAAGTTTTACGCCACTGGAAGAAGAAAAAGTGCAGTCGCCAGAGTATGGCTGATTCCTGGAAGCGGCAAAGTAACCGTGAACAAAATGGAAGCAGTTAAATATTTTGGAGAAATTTTTAAAGACCATAAGATTGTTAAACCTTTCGTTGTAACCGAGACCAGCGAACAATATGATGTTATTGCTACCCTCAAAGGTGGTGGTAAGTCTGCTCAGGTTGATGCTCTCTCCCATGGAATTTCCCGTGCCCTGCTGGTAACTAATCCGGAAAATCGTCTCTCCCTGAAGCAGTCCGGTCTGCTTACCCGTGATCCGCGGATGAAAGAAAGAAAGAAATATGGACAAAAAGGCGCCCGTGCCAAGTTCCAATTTTCCAAGCGTTAATCTGCTGGAAAATATGGGCCGCTGTATTATACTGATGAAGCCAGGGGGAATGACGAATGTCATTCCCCTTTTTTTGTTCTCTTTTCCGCTAATAAACTGTGACAACACATTTGATGCCGCCACGGTGAAAACTCCCGAGGAAAACAGCCATGACACGAGTTGGAATAATTGGAGCGTCCGGTTATACAGGTGCAGAGCTGGCGAGAATCATCTGCTCTCACCCTGAATTTGAAATAACCCTTGCCACCTCAAGAAAATTTGCTGGCAGGAAGCTCGCAGAGGTGTTCCCACATCTGCGAAATCTGGTTGACATCGTCTGCGACGGAAGCGCGCCGAACACCTGGGCAGAAAAAGCAGACGTCTTTTTTACCGCAGTCCCCCACCAGACGGCCATGGATGTGGTCCCTCCGCTGCTGGATGCCGGGAAGAAGGTAGTCGATCTGTCCGCAGATTTTCGTATCCATGATCAGGCAACCTATGAAAAATGGTATGTGCCACACAATTCTCCCCAACTCCTTGAAAAAGCGGTTTACGGCCTGCCGGAACTCTATCGAGACGAGATTGCGGGGGCACAGCTGGTAGCCAATCCCGGATGCTATCCAACCTCCATCATTCTCGGACTGACACCTCTGCTCGAAGCTGGCGCGATTCTCCCTTCCCCTGTTATTATCGACAGTAAATCCGGCACGACCGGGGCAGGACGCGGGCTGAATCCTGGTTCGCTCTTCTGTGAAGTACATGACGGTTTTCGTCCCTACAAAGTCGGCCGGGCCCACCGCCACATCCCGGAGATTGAACAGGAACTGACCCTGCGCGCAAAGGAGAAGATCACAATCTCTTTCACCCCCCACCTTCTGCCCATTTCCCGGGGAATCCTCAGCACCATCTACACCCAGATAGCACCGGATTTTGATACAGATCAACTGCAAAACATCCTTGAAAAACGCTACTCCGGGGAACGCTTCGTTCGTGTCCTCCCCAGTGGCCAATACCCTGCCACCCAGAACGTACGGGGATCCAACTGCTGCGACATTGCCGCTGCCTTTGACAAGGTAACGCAGCGCGTGGTAGTCATGTCCGCCATCGATAATATTGTCAAAGGTGCCTCCGGCCAGGCAATCCAGAATATGAACCTGATGTGCGGTCTGCCGGAAGGCAGCGGCCTTGAAGGTGCACCCTTTTTCCCCTGATGACAGCACTGCAATCAAGGCGTATCCGCCTCACCATCGCCTATGATGGCACGCGATACTGTGGATGGCAGCGGCAGGAAAATGGCCGCTCCATCCAGCAGGAAATTGAGACCTGTCTCCGTACCATGACTCGAGAAGAGATCAGCCTCCACGGGGCAGGCCGCACCGATGCGGGCGTGCATGCAGAGGCCATGGTCGCCCACTTTGACTGCACATCCCGCATTACAAACTCTCGTTTCCTGTCTGGACTGAACTCCATGCTTACAGGTGACATAAGGATCCTTGTGGCAAAAACCTGCCCCTTCGATTTTCACGCCCGTTTTTCCGCAAAAGGGAAATGCTACCAGTATCATCTCTGCACTGCCCTTATACAGCCGCCAACCCGGCGTCTCTATTCACTCCATGTTGCAACAGCGCTCGACTTCCCTTCCATCTGCAGATGCCTTATCCTGCTTGAAGGCAAACACGATTTCCAATCCTTCGAGAACACCGGCACCCGTGACAAAACAATAGTCACTGGCCGGGGAGCAGTGCGAACCATCCATTCGGCACGAATACTCACGGCAGACAGCACACACCTTATTGTTGAATTTATCGGGGATGGATTTTTAAAAAATATGGTGAGAAATCTGATGGGAACCCTGCTGGAGGCGGGAAGAGGGAAGATCTGCTCAGAAGAGTTTGCGGAGATTCTGCGGGCAAAAGACAGATCAGCGGCGGGGCCGACTGCCCCCCCCCACGCTCTTTTTCTAAAAGAGGTATTCTATTGAAGGGCCCTTGAAGAACCTTGGATTTCGTTCATATTCGAGGCACAGAAGAAACTTTACCGCCGGTATAACTCTGATATCGGAGTATAGCGCTTACCTGTAACGAAGAAGATGAACGATTATTCGCTGTTCTTTGAAGAAACTTGCCTCAGCGTTTCTTCTTCAGAGCCGAGTAACGGGCAAGAAGTGACTGCAGCTTCCATGGGCTTGAAAGACAAATCTGGGAGTCTTCACAAAGAGTCATAACATCGCAGAAATTGAGAAATTCTGCCAGGAGATCAGTCATCTCCAGGTCTTTACGCTGAATGATCCGCAACTGTCTCCGCATATCCAACCCTTCAATATGCAGTCCCTTGAGCCAGGCATATTCGACTTCCCGGCAGATGGAGAGTGAGGAAAGACAGGCAATACCAGCTCCCGACTCCACAGCCCTCTTCACGCCCTCGGGATGACCGACTTCCATGACAACGTTGACATCCTTCATATATGCCCCGAAACGTTCGCGAACAGTAGCCATGGTCCCGGAACCCGTCTCGCGCATAACCCATTTGCGCCCCTTCAAATCCTTCCTGATATCAAATACGTCGTTATTTACCAGTGGGTCAGATGGTCCGCAGAGAACCACCAGCTCATCCTCGAACCACGGCTGCCATAATAGTTCTTCACTGTCAGAGAGATGCCCCTCAACAAAGCCAATATCCATCTCTTTAAACAACACCAGTTTCTCAGCTGTACGAGTATTGTAGACAAGCAGATTGACATGAACACCAGGATGCATCCTGGTGAATGCCCCTATCAGATAAGGCATAATATAGTTGCCGAGCGTCGTGCTTGCCACCATATTAATAACACCTTCAAGGCTGTCACTTTTTTCCGACATGGCAGCTTTGATGTCAGAAATCTGGGACGCAATTTCTTTCGCCTGTGGCAACAAATAACGTCCGCGTTCATTGAGAATCAGGCTTCGCCCATGACGATCAAAAAGGGACCCCCCGAGCTGATTTTCCAGTTCTGCAAGAGCCATGCTGACTGCGGACTGGGTCACAAAAAGTTTCTTGCTTGCCTTCGTGACCTGGGCTGTTTCTGCTACCGCTATAAAAATCTCAAGTTGCCTGAAAGTGATAGACATTCGCCCCCCTAAAGTGGTATAATCCGTTCATTATAAATGATGTTTAATATTTATATTTTTTTGCAAGATAGCACATCCAGTAACTTTCACAACCGTTTTCCACTTCCTTTACAGATACAGTTTCGTTGGTTTTCATTAGAAAAAATTTCGAAATTGCAAGAGAAGAAAGGGGGCAGAAAATGCAGGTCTATAATATAATAGCGCTTTTTCTCGAACAGGGTTATATAAGGTATTTTGATTTTATGAATCTCGGACAGGCAATACCTCCTCCGGGATTTTAAATATTCAGTATTGACGGGGAGATTTTTCCATGGAGTCACAAGTAGCTTTCATGTATCCGGAACTGGTACTCTGGATTAGTGGATTCAGCCTTGGAGGCCTGGCATTTGCCCTCGGCCCCATTGCTATTGTTTACCTCTTCATGCCATCCGGTAAAACGCGAAACCTCAGTGGAAAGACAGCCCAGGTTATTGAATGTGGCATGACCCCCATTGGTGACAGCTGGATTCGTTATAATGTAGTTTTTTACCTCTATGCGCTTATATTTCTCGCCTTTGATGTTGACGTCCTTTTCCTCTTTCCGGTAGCACAGGCTTACGATGATGCCATATTCGCCGGAGGATGCAGGGACTTCATCGAAGTAGTTATTTTTGTGGGAATTCTTTCTCTCGCAATCATCTATTCATGGACCAAGGGAGTCTTCAAGTGGGAAAGGAAAGTATACCTGAATCGATAGTCCAGCTGGCTATCGCCGATGACATTATAAAAATAGGTCGTGCAAATTCACTCTGGCCGCTTACCTTCGGAATTGCCTGCTGTGCCATTGAAATGATGGCCACAGGAGGGTCCCGTTTTGATATGTCCCGTTTTGGAGCTGAGGTATTCCGCCCCTCACCAAGGCAGGCTGACCTTCTGATTATCGCAGGAACAGTAACCAAAAAGATGCAACCCGGGATTATGACCCTTTATGATCAGATGCCGGAGCCGAAGTGGGTTATGGCCATGGGTAATTGTGCAATTTCGGGCGGGCCCTTCGCCATAAAAGAGAATTACAACATAGTGCTTGGTGCAGACACTTTTCTTCCAGTAGATATTTTTGTACCCGGCTGCCCCCCGCGCCCCGAGGGCCTGCTTCAGGGAATAATTGAACTGGAGGAGCTGGTCTCAGACTGGAAGCGCTTCAAAGACCCGGAAAAAGCCCATTCCCGCCAGCCGTCCATTCGGGCGCAGGCAGATAAGGAAGTTTGATCATGATTCGTGAAAAACTGAAGCAGGCCCTTGAGCATCTCTTTCCTGCAGGAGAGGCCGTTCCACCGGCCATTGTTGCAGAGGGGGAAGAACCCGCCGAGAAGACACCAAGAGAAGCCGTAATCGAAACCGATTATGCCACATGCGGATACCATCTTGATATCAAAACACCTCCAGAGCAATTAATAGAAGTCGTCTCCCTCATTGACCAGAATGATTTCTTCATTGAGTCCATTACCGGTGTCGACTGGATTGAGGAAGGCGAAATTGAAGTAGTGTACGACTTTTCCCGCTACGATTTTGATCTCTGCCGGGTTGTAGTCCGGACCCGCACCGATAGAGATAATGCGGCATTGCCAACCATCACGGGTGTTTATGCAGGTGCCAACTGGCATGAACGTGAGACTGCCGAATTCTTTGGCATCAACTTTATCGGTCATCCCCACCTCGTGAACCTGCTTCTCCCTGAAGACAGCGATATCCACCCACTGAGAAAGGATTTCAAACCATGAATCAACCAGTTGAACTCCAGCCGGATGAGACATTTGTCCTCAATGTAGGGCCGCAGCATCCTGCTACCCATGGTGTGTTGAGGGTAAAGATGGAGATGAACGGAGAGTATATTGTCCATGCTGAAACCGTCGTTGGCTATATCCACCGCATGCATGAAAAGATGGGGGAGGTAAAGCCTTACCCGCAGTTTCTCATGAATCTTTCCCGACTGGATTATCTCGGCGCCATGGGTTACAGCCACTGCCACGCTCTCTGCGTAGAGAAAGCCGCAGGGATTGAGGTTCCGAAACGTGCCGAGTATATCCGTGTTCTCATGGTCGAACTGAACAGGGTCTCTTCTCACCTTGTCTGGCTCGGTGCCTTTATCATGGACCTTGGAGGTTTCACCCCGTTACTTTACACCTTCCAGGCACGGGAACACATTCTCGACATGATGGAGCGAATCACCGGTGCCCGTCTCACCTATTGTTATATTCGCTTTGGTGGCGTCAGCAGAGATATCGATGATCAATTCATCCAATCTGCCCGGGATTTCATGCCATACATGCGCAAGGAACTCATCAAGTATCATAAGCTCATCACCGGCAACATTATTTTCAAGAAACGGATGGTTGGGATGGGCCATATTTCACCGGAAATGTGTCGGAAATATGGTGCTTCTTCTGGCGTTGCCCGTGGGGCAGGGATCAATTTTGATGTCCGCCGCAACGAACCGTATTCAGTTTATCCTGAACTTGAATTTGAAGTTCCGGTATATGATGGCTGCGATAACATGTCCCGTTACATGGTGCGCATGGAGGAAATTGAACAGAGTCTGCGCATTGTCGAGCATGCTCTCGACCAACTGCCCGATGGCCCTGTCATGCCGAAGAAAGCGCCCAAAATCATCAAACCGCCAGCAGGCGATTACTACCAGGCAACAGAAACGGCTCGCGGAACCTTCGGAGTCCGTCTGGTCAGCGACGGCAGCCAGACTCCCTATCGCATGAAACTGCGTTCCCCTACCTATTCCAATATGCACCTCTTTGATGAAGCCTGCAGAGGGCTGATGATCATGGATGCCATGGCGATGATGGGAACTCTTGATCTGGTTATCCCGGAAATCGACAGATAAGAGGTTATTATGATACTTACACTGACAATTCTGCTTGCAGTTATCATCGCTATTGCCTGGGCTGCGTTTAACGCGGCCTATCTTGTGCTCGCGGAACGACGCGGGGCAGGGGTAATCCAGCGTCGTCCGGGACCAAACATCAACGGTCCCTTTGGTCTGCTGCAGCCGCCCCTCGACGGCATCAAGCTGATGGCCAAACAGCTCATCATTCCTGCCGGTGCAGACAGGTTCATGTACATTAGTGCTCCCGTACTGGTCATGTGCCCGGCGATTATGAGCTTTGTTGCCTTGCCCTATTCAGACTGGCTGCAGGCCCAGAATATTGACGTTGGTCTGTTGATGGTTTTTGCCTTCGCCTCAATGGGCACCATGGGAACCATCTTTGCCGGCTGGTCTTCACATAATAAATATTCCCTGATGGCCGCAATGCGCTCTGTTTCTCAAGCGGTGGCCTACGAAATCCCCATGATTCTCACGGCACTGACTATCACCCTGATGGCAGGAACGACGAATCTTAATGCTATCGTTGCCCAGCAGTCTGAGAATTTTTTTCACTGGAATATTTTCCCTCTGTTCGGGGAAACGCACAATATTTTAATGCCGTTCTCCTTCCTCATCTTTTTTATCTGCTCCATGGCAGAAACCAACAGGGCTCCTTTTGACCTGGGTGAGGCAGAGGGTGAACTGGTCGCTGGTTTCCACATTGAGTATGGTTCAATGGGATTCGGCCTTTTTTTCATGGGAGAATATGCTAACATTGTCATAGGAGCCACCCTGGCAACAATTTTCTTCCTTGGAGGCTGGTCCTGCCCCTTTGGCCTTTTCCCGGGAGTATGGTGGTTCTTAATCAAACTTTATGCCATCATTTTCACCATTATCTGGATCCGCTGGACCTTTCCGCGCACTACTATTTACGGACTCCTGAACCTCAGCTGGAAGATTCTTATTCCAGCCTCACTTGTTAACCTGCTGCTCACCGCAGGACTGATGAAGGTGTTTTAATGATCAACTACTTCCGCGAAATCTTCAGTGGCCTCTGGAGTCTTTTTGTGGGGATGAAGGTCACCTTTATTGAGGCGTTCTCCCCCAAAGTCACAGTACACTATCCCTATGAAACACTGAAGATGTGTGATGCCTACCGTGGTCACATTGAACTTATTGAGAATGAAGAAGGGGAACCCAATTGTGTCTGTTGCATGTCGTGTGTCCGCGCCTGCCCTTCCGGGTGTATTTCTCTTACCGGAGAAAAGCCGGAGGGAGGGAAAAAAAAGGTGCTGACCAGCTATCATCTTGACTTCACCAGGTGTTCCCTCTGCAGTGCCTGCGTTGAAGCATGCAACTTTAACGCGATTGAACACAGCAAAGAGTATAATCTGGCGAGCCGCAACAAAGAAGATTTTCACTTCGACCTGCTCGCCCGACTCAGGGAGAGAAACCAATGATACCCTTAGATACAGCCCCATCGATTTTCTCCGTGAACGGTGTGGTAGGAGTTGTCTTTCTCATTAACATCGGAGTTACCCTTGCGGGGGGTGTTGCAGTTGCTTTTTCTAAAAAAGTTATCAACGCTGTAGCCGGACTGATCGTCTGTTTTGTGGGAGTTGCAGGACTTTATTTCTTTCTCAACTCAATTTTTGTCTCCATGATGCAAATTTTGATTTATGTCGGAGCAGTAGCCATTACCATCTCCTTTGCAGTCATGCTGGCCGCACCGGAAGAGAAACTGGAAAGCACCCGTCGAGGAGTAATCGCCGGCCCTCCTGGTATTATCAGCGCAATTTTGCTCTGCATCAGTTTTTCCGCTCTTTCTGTCGGTTACACGTGGCAACCACTGGAGCGTATTAACGACGGCTCCATGAAAAGCATCGGGGTTGAATTGCTTACCAACTATTCCATGGTTTTTGAATTGATCTCCATCGTTCTCCTCATCGCGATCCTCGGTGCGCTGGTGATCGCCCGCACAAGGAGGGAAGACGCATGAGTATTCTCGGACTCTATAATCAACTGGACTGTTTCCTGATTCTTGGAGCAGTTCTTTTTGCCCTTGGTGTTTACGGGGTTCTCGCCCAGCAGTCCTTTATCGGCATGCTCATTGCCTCAGAGTTGATTCTGGTTGGAGCCGCTGTCAATTTCATGGCATTCAATCGATTCCTCGCCCCCGACCCGGTCACCGGCCAGGTCTTTGCCCTTTTCATCATGGCCGTGGCTGCCGCCGAGGCTGCAATCGGCCTGAGCATCATTATTGCCATCTACAGGCATTACCACTCGATTGATGCTGAAGATGCTGTTCAACTCAAAGGTTAATCAAGGAGCTGTCTGAGATGGATTATTCACTTATTCTGGCCCTGCTCCTTCCCCTCGGGGGAACTATCGGGGTGCTTCTTAACGGAAACAGGCCAAATGTGCGGGAAGCGATCTCCAGTGTCACCTCGCTTCTGCTGTTGGTGACTGTCGGGGGGATGGTTCCTTCTATCCTGCACGGCAAGGTTTTGAAGCTGGAACTTTTTTCACTTCTGCCCGGCGTGTCTGTCACTCTGCGGGCAGATGCAATGTCGATGATATTTGCCTTCGTTGCATCCTCGCTCTGGACCATCGCTGTATTTTATTCTCTCGGCTACATGCGCAGCCTGAAAGAACATGCACAAACCCGTTTCAATGCCAGTTTCGCGCTGGCAATCTTCGGAGCCATCGGTGTCGCCTTTTCAGACAATCTCTTCACCATGTATCTTTTTTATGAGATTGTTTCCATTTGCACCTATCCGCTGGTTGCCCATCACCAGGATGAGGAAGGATACAACGGAGCACGCAAGTACATTGTCTACCTGACAGGAACAGCAAAACTTTTCCTGCTGCCGGCGATCATCCTCATTTATGTTCTTACAGGTTCTCTTGATTTTGCGTCAAACTGCACAACGGGCATCTTCCCGGCCGGGGTTAACTCGACGCTGGTTACCATGCTCTATATCTTCTGTCTGTTCGGATTCGCCAAGAACGGTATCATGCCCCTCCACCACTGGCTTCCCGGAGCAATGGTTGCACCAACACCGGTTTCAGCACTGTTGCATGCAGTGGCTGTGGTAAAAGTCGGGGTTTTTTGCACCACCCGCACCATGCTCTATGTCTTCGGCACAGATCTCATGTCACTGCTCAATCTCGGGATCCCCACAGCGTGGTTTGTCAGCTTCACTATTCTCGCGGCATCCATTATCGCCCTCTCTAAAGATAATCTGAAAGCACGACTGGCGTACTCAACCGTAAGTCAACTCAGTTATATTATCCTTGGTGTCGCTTTGCTTACCACCCCAGGGATTCAAGGCGGGCTGATTCATATCGTCAACCACGCATTTGCCAAAATTACTCTCTTCTTTTGTGCCGGGGCAATTTTCGTCGTCACCCAGAAGAAACTCGTCTCTGAACTTGATGGCCTCGGGCGGGCCATGCCCTTCACCTTCGGGGCTTTTTTCCTTGCATCCCTGACCATGATAGGTGTACCTCCTGCCGCCGGTTTTATTACGAAATGGGATTTGTTGATAGGGGCGCTTGATGCCAATCAGATCGGCATTATCCTCGTGTTGATCACCTCAACAATTCTTAATGCAGCCTACTTTCTGCCAGTCACCTACCGGGCCTTTTTTGCCAAACCTGCCAACGGGGTGGTATACGACAGTGTCAAAGAAGCACCACTGGCAATGCTGGTACCGATTGTAATCGCAGCTGCAGTTTCTATTATCATTGGAATTTATCCAAACTTCATGTTGCAATTTGCCAAGGCGGTGACAGGATGATTGCGGGATTCTTTGAAATGCTCAACAGGAACGGGCTGATAGTGCGTCTTTTTTGCTACCTTTTTGCAGCAGTCGTGCTTTTTTATACCCTCTTTTTTGTCCACCATGCACACCCCCATACCTGGCTGGAGGCGAATATTCCGGCCTTCTGGACAATCTTCACCTTAATTGCCTGTGTAGTGCTGGCTGGTATTGCTCGAATATACGGGGCAGCAGGAATCAAACGGAAAGAGGACTATTATGACATCTGATTTTTTCATACATCCCTCCCTCCTCCTGATCATCGGCGCAGTGCTCCTGCCGTTGACAAAGGACTTGACACGTCGGGGGCTTCTGCTTGTCGTGCCATTGATTGTTTTCATTGATGTCATGGTGCTTAATACCAATTCCGGTATGCATGGAGTCGTCACTTTCATGGGGAGCTGGACGCTGACATTTGGTCGGGTAGACAGTCTCTCGTCGATATTCGGCTTTATCATGGCGCTGATGTGTATCATCGGCACCATTTACAGTTTGAATGTGAAAAATGTCTGGGTACAGGTTGCGGCATGGTTTTATGTCGCAGGCAGTCTTGGAGCCATTTACTGCGGCGATTACCTCACACTCTTTCTTTTCTGGGAAATGATGGCTGTTGCCTCAACGTTCCTTGTCTGGTGCAATAAGGAAGAGGGCGCACTTCAAGCTGGCTATCGTTATCTTCTGATTCATACAACCGGAGGAGTAATTCTCCTGCTCGGTTTTGTCCTCCGCTATCAGGCGGTGGGCAACATGGATTTTGTTTTGCTCAACGAAAACTCCACCCATCTGTATACATGGCTGATCATGGCCGGGTTGATGCTTAACGCCGCCGTCTTCCCGCTTCACTCCTGGCTGCCGGATGCCTATTCCAAGGCCAGCGTCGCCGGTGCAGTTTTCATGTGCGCATTCACCACAAAAACAGCTGTTTACGCACTTGCAAGAGGATTTGCCGGGTTTGATATCCTTATCTATCTCGGCGTCTTCATGGCAATTTACGGCATCGTTTACGCCATGATGGAGAATGACATCCGCCGCCTGCTTGCCTGGGAGATTGTTTCACAGGTCGGGTACATGGTAGCCGGAGTCGGGATCGGTACTGCACTGGCAATTAACGGCACCTGCGCCCATGCCTTTGCCCATATCCTTTACAAAAGTCTGCTCTTCATGGCAGCCGGTGCCGTGGTTCACGCCACAGGGAAATCCAAACTTACTGAGCTTGGCGGGCTGTGTCGAAGAATGCCAATGACCCTGATTTTTCTTCTCGTTGGCGGGGTATCTGTTTCCGCCTTTCCCTGGTTCTCCGGATTTGTCAGCAAGTCAATGATCATTACTGCCAGCTTTGAAGACCATCTGATCATCACCGGTTTCCTGTTGTCGATGGTTTCTGTTGGAACCTTCTTCGTAGCCGGTCTGCGACTGCCCTACTACCTTTTCTTCGGCGAAAGCCGCTGTTCAGAGGAGACAATGCAAAAGGCAGTCGATCCGCCGTGGAATATGACACTGGCCATGACCATTGCTGCAGGACTCTGTCTCATGGTCGGCTGTTATCTGCCATTCCTTTATAATATGCTCCCCTATGCAGTGGAGTATAATCCTTATAATACAGGCCACGTTGTTGAAACCCTGCAGATTATCGCTTTTACAGCTCTGGCGTTCATTTTTCTGAAAGGTTTTGTCAAACCGACAAATACCATCAGCCTTGACCTGGACTGGTTCTATCGTCGTGGTGGACAATATTTTCTCAAGCTTGCCTCCGGCCCGATTCAGAGTTTGGATACCGCCTGGGGAAAATTGTACAAAACTGTTGGGATGACTGATCTGCTAGCTTCTGCAAAGTTCTGGTCATGGTTTGACTGGAATGTTATTGATACCATCGTCGACGGGACAGCCCGCAGTGTTCTGGGAATCGGACGCCGAATGACGGTTGTACTGCAGAAGGGACAGATTCAACAGACGCTCTATATTTCTCTAACCTTCGCAGCGATTTTATTGACAGCTTTTGTCTGGCTCTGATGGATTGACATTTCACTAAGTTTCAAAGAAAGGATCATATTCGATGGATCAATTACTTTTAAACTCCGGTTTTCCCATCCTCAGCGTGCTGATCTTCCTGCCGATGCTGGGAGCCCTGGCTCTCCTTTTCATCAAGAATGAGGAGAATTGCCGCCGGACGGCACTGGTTTTCACCGCAGCTGTCGCTCTGTTGTCGTTGACGCTGCTTTCCGGTTTCGACTCAACAACTGCCAGGTTTCAATTTGTTGAAATGAAACCATGGGTTCAGGCTTTCAATATCAATTATACGGTGGGAGTTGACGGCATCTCAATCCTGCTGCTGCTCCTCACCACGCTGATCATGCCGTTCTGTGTGCTGGTATCCTGGACCTATATCAAGAAAAGAGTTCGGGCTTTCATGATCTGCCTGCTCATCATGGAAACCGCCATGATTGGGGTTTTTGCTGCACTTGACTTCGTTCTTTTCTATGTCATGTGGGAGGCAATGCTTATTCCCATGTACCTGCTGATCGGCATATGGGGAGGACCACGGCGCATCTATGCCTCTGTCAAGTTTTTCCTCTACACCCTGGCCGGATCTGTTCTGCTGCTGGTGGCAATTATCTGGCTCTACATGCAGAATGGGTATAGCTTTTTCATCCCCGACATGATGTGGCAAAATTATTCCACTACCGCACAGATGTTTCTTTTTCTTGCGTTTTTCCTCGCCTTTGCCATTAAAGTACCAATGTTTCCGTTCCACACCTGGCTGCCGGCGGCGCACGTTGAAGCTCCTGCCGCAGGATCGGTTATTCTTGCCAGTCTCCTGTTGAAAATGGGCGCCTATGGTTTTCTCCGCTTTGCTCTGCCCATTACTCCGGAAGCAACCGCAGTCATGATTCCCTGGATTCTGTGGCTGTCGATTATCGGAATTATTTACGGTGGTTTTACAGCCCTCGCCCAGTCCGATATGAAAAAACTGATCGCATACTCGTCAGTTGGTCATATGGGCTTTATTACCCTTGGAATATTTACCCTCAATATTGATGGTATCGAAGGTGCTGTTTTACAGATGATCAACCACGGTGTCACCACCGGTGCACTTTTTCTCTGTATCGGAATGATTTATGAGCGTACCCACAGCCGTGACATTGAATCTGCAACGGGTATCGGGAAATACATGCCGGTGTATATAACCTTTTTTACCTTTTTCTCCCTTGCAGCCTTTGCGTTCCCTGGAACCAACGGCTTTGTCGGAGAATTCATGATCATCGCAGGAGCATTCAAATACAGTCTTTCCCAGGGAAATTTTCCGTGGCTTGCTCTCGCATCCATCCCTGGAGCTGTTCTTGCGGCGGCATACATGCTGCGCATGCTGCAGAGGAAAATCTGGGGACGTGAACACAATCCAGACAACTCCTGGCTCAAAGAACATGACTTGAATACTCGAGAAATTATAACTCTGGCCCCCTTTCTTCTCTTTGTCTTGTGGGTCGGACTCGCCCCGAAACCATTTCTGAATATAATGCACACCAGTGTAAGTGCACTGATTCAGAATTTCGCAACCTGCCAGGCAAAAGCTGTGGCAATAGCCGGGACTGTCCTGAACTAATTAAAGGAATTTGAAAAGGTAATTACGATGCTCTTTCTCCCTGAACTGACAATACTGGGCGCAGGTCTTGCTCTTTTTGTGGTAAGTCTTGGCCAATTTCAGCCCCGAACGGTCAAAAACATTACCGTTTATGTGCTGTTTATCGCCCTGGTTACCACCATTTGTTCCATTGGAAACAATGGAACCATGTTTTTTGGTGCCTTCAAGGTCGACCTCTTCACGCAGATTGTTAAGAGTACAGTGGTCCTCGGGACCTTTATTATTATGCTCTTCTCCAATCCAGATGCCGGCGTAAAAAAAGGCACTCAGCCCGAATATTATCTGTTTATGCTGATGTCAGTTTTTGGCTTGATGATGCTGGTTTCTGCAAATGAACTGCTGGCAATCTTTGTCTCCCTTGAACTCTCTTCCTTTACCGTTTACCTGATGGTTGCCATGCGCAAGAACTATACAGGCCCGGCACTGGTCAATGGAGCAGCCCTGGACAGTACTGCAGGTCACGGATATGCCGGGACCTTCTGCCAGATAGGTCAGGGACTGCAGAGTGAGGCAGCGATAAAATATCTGCTTTACGGTGTTACAGCCTCCGGCCTCATGCTTTTCGGCATGAGTTATATCTATGGTCTGACGGGATCTACAGAACTTCCTGTCCTTGCTCCAGCCCTCGCAAAAATATTTCCGGCTCCGGTGGCGATCGTTGCTGTTCTGCTCGTTCTTGCAGGATTTTTTTATAAAGTTGCCATCTTCCCCATGCAATTCTGGGTTCCTGATGTTTATGAAGGAGCAGGCAATGAGGCAACCGCCTTTATCGCCACCGTTCCAAAAGTTGTCGGAACAGCCCTGTTAATCCGCGTCGTAAGTCTCATTCCACCTGCGGGACAGGAAGTAACATGGATTCTTGGATCCTGCGCTGTTATCTCCATGTTCTATGGCAACCTCGCAGCGCTTGTGCAAAAAGATCTGAAACGGCTCCTTGGTTATTCCGGTATAGCCCATGCAGGCTTCGTTCTTCTCTCTGTTGCCATGATGGGGCTCTACGGTTTTGCCATCGCCATGTATTATATTGTGGGTTACCTCTTGATGACTCTGGCCTGTTTTCTTGTCATCTGCACACTCTCCCGTAATGGTGCAAACCTTCAGGTCAGTGACATGGCAGGTTTGTACAAACGCGCTCCGCTGCTTGCCATAACTTTCGCCTGTTCTCTCTTTGCACTTGCTGGAATTCCTCCGTTTGTCGGTTTTATGGGTAAATTCATGGTAATGGTTCAAGCTCTGCATAAAGGCTATCTTGTCTTTGTTGTCCTTGCGACTGTTAATACAGCCATTGCTATCTACTATTATCTTTCCATTGTTCGTCAGGCATGGTGTACCGACGATCAGGAACGCCCTGCGGTCACACCTTCCCTGCTCGTCAACACAGCGGCATTTTTTCTTTTGATCGCCATCATCGCCATGGGTGTTTTTGCCGATCCGGTTGTCAATACACTTGCGGCAGCTCTGAGTACAACCTTCAGCTGATGACGGGATAATCATTTTTGCAGGGGCTTTGCCGTATAATGGCAGAGCCCTTTTTTCTGCCATGAACACTCCACTCCTGCTCATTACATCTGCCCTCCTGTTCACCAGTTTGATCAATGTCTCTGCAACCCTGCTTAACATCAAATCTTTTCCTGTAGAGTTACCGGAAGAACTCCATGATGC
>JALNVI010000019.1 GCA_023231425.1 Desulforhopalus sp.
AACATGCGCACCACCGTCTTGGCAATAATCTTGATATCGGTCCACAGAGAGAAATTAAGGATATACCAGTCATCAATCTCAACCCGCTCCTGATAATCATCCACGTTGGAGCGCCGCCCCACCTGCCAGGGACCGGTGATACCAGGTTTCATTGAGCAGTACAACCCTGCGCTCTCCTTATAAAAATCGGTCAGCTCATCACCGACCACCGGCCGTGCACCAACCACACTCATTTCACCCTTGAGCACGTTGATAAACTGTGGCAGCTCATCAAGGCTGGTCTTGCGCAGAAAACGACCGATACGGGTCACCCGCGGGTCATTCTTCAACTTAAAGGTCGTTTCCCACTCCTCACGCAACTCCGGTTTTTCCTTGAGAATTTTTTTCAGCATTTTATCCGCCCCAACACGCATGGTGCGGAATTTCAAGCATTTGAAGTTCTTCCCGGTAGCAGTAATGCGCGTATGGCCATAAAAAATCGGCCCGCCGTCCGCAAGCTTTACCACCAGCGCAATAAGCAGAGTAAGCGGCAGGGTCCCGCAAATGGCAGCAAGGGAGAAGACGATGTCAAAACTGCGCTTCCATTCAGTGTTGGGATTAAAGTTGAGAATAAGCATGCTTCCGAGAGACTGCACTTCGGCATGGTGCAGGCCGTAGAGGTAGAGGTCGGGAATAAGATAGATCCGAGCCCCAAGACTGCGGCACTCACGCAACATCTTGAAGATCTTGCGTTCCGCACGCATGGGCAGTGCGATATAGACATAATCCACATCGTGCGCTTTGAGGTAGGCGGTAATGTCGGCGGTGGTACCAAGCACCGGTTTCCCGTAAATTTCCGGCATTTTTTCAGCCTCTCCGACCTCGCCCCTGCGCGGCTGCAGATCAAGTTTATCGTCAAAAAAGCCGATAACCTCAATCCCCGTCCACGGCATCGACTCCACCTCTGCAAGCAGGTTCCGCCCCAGAACCCCCCCACCGACCACGACTGCGCGCCGCACATTTTTTCCACGGGAACGGAAGATACGCAACATTTTCCGGGCAAAGGTATGCAGCGCAAAGACGAGTAGAGGCGTAGTCAGCGACCAGAAGAGAATAATAAAACGGGAGTAGGCGTGGGAGATCTTGAAGATAAAAAAGTAGAAGAGGAGAACACCCACCACCGTTCCCCAGGCACGGAGGATGACGATAAACTCAAGAAAAAATTTCCATCCTCGCCAGGAGCGGTAGAGCTGAAAGGACTGAAAGCTGATGAAGGTGGCAACTCCGGCAATAACCATCAGGCGGGTGTACCATGAACTCCACGGCACATGGAACCAGTGCACCAGCCCCCAGAGATAGACAACAATCAGCAGACAATCGACGAGGTGAAGCAGTCTGGCCATGAGCGAGCTCTGCTCACGAAGATTCGTTGTAATCATTCTATTCCGAATATCAGTACGTTGAAAACAACCGTTTATATATCATCAGGGACCATCGAATAATCGCCCATCTTCTTCGTTACAGCAAAAAAAATATCCCCGCAGGTAAGCGTTAGACTCCGAGATCAAAGTTCTGCCTGCGGTAAATGTCCTTCTGTCCGTCGAATATGAACGAAATACAAGCTTTTTTAAGGTTCCCTTACAATAATTGCGACAGAAAGAACCTAACGCTGCCACCAGCGCCGGTTCATACTCATGCTGCGGCAGAGAAAGAGCGGCAGACGGTACCAGTTGCTGCCGCATTTATAACCGAGGAACTTCATCCCGTTGCGAAGGAACCAGTCCGGCACCAGCCAGTATTTCTGCCGGGCAGCGATATTCTTCAGGGAGAGGCGGACATAGTTGCCACCGATCCTCGTTGCCCCGCCAAAAGAACCGAGCAGCCAGCGCTCCCGTTCATGCAGAACGCCTATATCAAAACTGCGCCGAAATTCACCTGCAATACTGTAATTATGACTGTGATACACGCCAGCCTCGGCACAATAGGCGACCTTCCAGCCGGCAAGAAGCAGACGGCCAAGGGCACAGGTATCTTCACCAAAGATCAGTCCGTTGCGAAAGCAACCGTTGGCAAGAAGCAACTCGCGCTTCCAGGCAGAAAAGGAGTTGGAGAGAAAAGCCGTCTTCAGGCCCTGCCGACGCCGGTCATCATAACTCCGCACCTCAGAGACCTCAGGATAGTTAAAGCTGCGGAGAAAGGCGGACTGCAGCGAAGCTCCTTCTTTCGGCAGCTGCCGACCATAAGCACAGGCAATACTCTCCTCTGCATTAAGAGCCGTCAGCAGCAGTTTAAGGGCCTGTTCATTCGCCGGGATGGCATCCTGAGTAAGAAAGAGCACCACGTCTCCGACCGCCTCCCGCACCAGCATGGTCCTCGTACCGCCATGGTCAAATTCATCACGGTCGACAGAAATCACCCGCGCACCGTACTGCCGACAAATCTCGCGACTGCCGTCCTTTGATGCGGTGTCGGCCACGATCACCTCGAACGGCTGCAGAGTCTGCGCAGCAAGGGCTGTAAAAAGGGCAGGCAGATCTTTTGCTCCGTCGCGGACAGGGATAAGGACAGAAACTCGTTTCATCATCGTTCACACCCTGCCGAATCGCACCAGCAGATACTTCGCCAGTGCCCAGAAAATATATGGTGACGGGTGCCGCAAGTACAGCCGGACCTCGTTTTCCGCAGCCATCATCCGTCTTGAGATCGGCATCACCGAGCGTTCCTCCGCCCAGCCCCGGCTATGCCGCACCCGTGCCTGCGGAAGATAACAAAGCTTCCAGCCGCGGGCACGCAGGCGCAAGCTCAACTCAATATCCTCTTTATAGAGAAAGAAGGAGGGATCAAAGAGAGTGCTGTCCTCTCCCCATAAATCCCGCAGAGCGGCGGGATGGCAGACCATAAAGGCTCCGCAGACGGCGGGGACCTCTCCACCCTCCAGATACTGTCCGGAATCCATCTCCCCCTGACCGCGGTCATACCAGCGACCATACCAGCGGCGGAAGATCCCAGTGGAGTCCAGCCGCCCCGTCAACTCACCAACCATGTTGCAGCCGAGCAGACGACCGCCAACCACGGCAACATCCTGCAGGGAATGGAGCGCTTTCAACGCAGCCTGCAGAGTGCCCGTTTCAACAAAGGCGTCAGGATTGAGGAAGACCACCGTATCATTAGAATCGACATCTGCGGAAAGTTCAGAAAAGGCGCGGTTATTAGCAACAGCGAAACCGACATCACCACAGAAGATAAGCTGCAGGGGGAAGGGGTACCTCCCGACGAGGGCCTCAAGGAAGCTGCGATCGGCAGAACCGCTGTCAGCAAGGGTACACCTCACTTCACTGCCGCAGGTGGCAAGGGAATCCAGACAGAGGGGCAACACAGCCTCGGAATCGTGGCTGACAATAATAATATGACAAGTCACAGTACAGTCAGCAGAAGAGTTTCAGATAAAACCGCAGCAGACGATTGCTCCTGCCATTTTCATTCCGCCGGGCCATGATTGAGGCGATAGCCTCACGCTCGGACGCGACGATACGGTTGCCGAGAAGACGCAGCTCCTCCCGACTCACATGAGCAAGCTGCTCGTTGTGTTTACTGTAAAAAAGACGGAGAGAGCGCGGCGACAAAGCCTCGCATACCCCGCGAAACCAGGGGACAAATACGCCTTTTTTTATACAGAACAGCAACCACATACATTGATAAATAATAATTGCCGGTAAAAAACGGAGAAAAAGCAGACCGGGGTAATTCTTCACCATCAGGTTGATATTGTTGCGGGTGGAGAGACGGATGGTCAATTCGTTGAATTTTGAGCCGCTGGTGGCACTGCCGATATGATATATTTTTGCTTCGCAGAGAAAAACACAACAGGCACCGGCCCGGGCCGCTCTCAGGTTGAGATCAACATCCTCGACATAGGCAAAAAAATCTTCATCAAAGTAGCCGACACGCTCAAAAAGACGTCTGCTGTAGAGTGCCGCCCCGGCACAGGCACCAAAACAGAGACGATCAAAGCGGTAGCGCTCGCCGTCATGCTCCATCACGCCGAGACGATACCCCACCCCACCGCGCAGCATGGCGTCCCCTGCCCCGTCAAGCAGCTCCCGCTCATGAAAATTATACATTTTCAACGCAAAAAAATCGGCGTCTGGAAAGTCCACCATCCCATTAAGGAGCTTCAGCAGACAGTTTTTCTCAACTTCCATGTCGTTGTTGAGCAGCAGAATCCATGGCGCACGGGCCTTGCGAATCCCGGCGTTGACTGCCGCACTGAAACCTCGATTTTCCGGGTAGGAGAGTACCCGTACGGAAGGGTAATCCCGCGCCAGCATGGCCAGCGAATCATCCGTAGAACCATTATCCACCACAGTTATCATGAAATTTTGATAACTCTGCCTGGAGAGGGAATTGAGGCAGTCGCCAAGCATCTTCGCCCCGTTCCAGTTCGGAATAACAATCTCGAAGGAGGGATTGTCAGTTAATATGTCCCCAGACGAAATCATGAACGACTGCTCTCCCTCCCGTCGTCACCGTCACGAAGCACACTTCTCACGTAATAGATTGGCTTATTCTGCGACTCGTGGTAGGTCCGCGCCTGCAGTTCGGCAATCAGTCCCAGGGATACAAACTGGAAACCAAGGATAATCAGCAGGATGGCAAGCAGCAGCATCGGTCGGTTGGAGAGACCAATGCCGTAAAACTCGCGTTGGAAAGTCATCACCATAGCAATGAGAAAACCGATCCCACCAGAGATAAGTCCCATCATTCCAAAGACTTGAATCGGCCGCGTAACGTAGCTGAGCAGAAATTTGACTGTCAACAGGTCAAGGATCACGCGCACGGTACGGGTAATACCGTATTTTGTACTGCCGAAGCGCCGGGCACGATGGTTGACCTTCACCTCGGTAAAAGTAATGCCAATGCCGCTGGCAAGAGCCGGAATGAAGCGGTGCATCTCTCCGTAGAGGTGCAGCTCCTTGATCACTTCACGCCGGAAGGCCTTCAGGGTACAGCCGTAGTCGTGCAGGCGGACTCCAGTGGTTTTGGAAATCAGTTTGTTGGCAATGATCGACGGCAGACGACGGTTGATAAAAGTATCCTTGCGGTCGTAACGCCAGCCGGTGACCACATCATAGCCCTCTTCAATCTTGGAGATCAATTTGGGAATATCTGCGGGATCATTCTGCAGATCGGCATCCATGGCAATAACGATCTCGCCGCGGGCATAGTCAAATCCGGCGGACATGGCAGCTGTCTGTCCAAAGTTGCGGCGGAAATTGATTGCCACCACCCGTTTGTCTTCAGCGTGCATTCCGGCAAGGATGCCAGCACTGCCGTCAGTGCTGCCGTCATTGATAAAAATCAGCTCATAGTCCACAGCAAGGGGATTGAGGGCACCTTTCAGCTCTTCATAGAGAACAGGAAGGCTCTCCTCTTCGTTCAACAGGGGGATGATTACTGATATTAACACGTCTTTCTCCACAAACTGTTTCTGCCGATTGAACGGCACCATTTATAAAAACCAAAATACGAATTCTCAAAAAAAGTTATTTCGCATTTCTTGAATACACTGGAAGTTTTACAACACTCTGTTCAGTAACCGCTGGCAAGAAACATGAAGTCGGGTTGTTCTTTACCTGCACTCTGCAGAGTAAGAACCGGAGCAGCAAAACCAAAGCGGTACAGGTAACGCTCTATGGTCGCGCGGCTGTCCTCTACTATTGCCGGAGTCACATTGCAGCCGTGGACATTGTAAAGTACCGCCGCAATGTTAATCTCCCGCCATTTGCACAACTCCAGGGCACCAAGGGTATGATTAATGGAACCAAGACGCGGGCTGGTAACCAGCAACAGCGGATATCTCTTCTCCATCAGCCAGTCGATAAAGAGGAAGTCGGGCCGCAGCGGAACTGAAAGGCCGCCAGCGCCTTCAAGCAGCAGGATATCGTACCGCTCCAGCAATTTCCGGGATGCTTCCTCAATCTCCTTCAGATCAATTTCCTTCCCCGCCAGCGAAGCAGCAAGATGCGGCGAGCAGGGATCGGGAAAGACACAGGGGCAGGTGAGCCCGGAACGATCATCCTCCGTCAGCTCCATCCCCATCAACTGGCGATGGGTAAGAATATCCTCGCTGATACCGCTACAGCCCGTCTGCACAAACTTTTGCGTCATCACGGAGCAGTCGCCCTGCCGCAGTGCGGTGGCAACAATCCCGGTGGCAACGGTCTTACCAATATCAGTATCTATACCCGATACAACATACACTCTTTTCATCACGGTGCCTTAACCTTTACTTTTCTCAACCACAAAAAAATGGGCCCGCCATGTGACAGGTAACCCCTCGGCAGTACCAAACTCGTCACGGTACTGTTTCTCAAAACGGGAGAGCGAAGCGCGTGTCCAGTGTGCACGACTCAGCCCCCCCACACCGGTATTGCGAATGTGACGGAGCAATGCCAGCAGGGAAGGGAAATAACTGCGCTGCTGGACGGTTTCTTCGGCCAGAATGGTAAAACCCTTCAGCATGGCTGAGAGCTGCGGACGGTCAAAATAGTGCAGACCGCGGCCGGAGAGTGCGGTAATCTCCCCCATGGTTCCCGGCGCAAAAATGGAGAACGCCAGGATTCCACCAGGGACCAGTGCCTGATGAACATGCTGAAACAAGGCTGGCAAGTCCTCAATCCACTGCAGGGTTGAAGAAGAGAAGACCAGCTGAAGCTCCACAGGCAACTCCAAAGTCTCGATATCTCCAGCAAGAGATTCAACAAGACAGGGTTCAGCATGCAGCCGCCGGGCTGCATATGCACAAAGTTCCGGCGCGATATCATTAAGATAGAGATACTCGGGCATACGGCGTGCCACAAGACGTTCCGCCAGCCAGCCGGTACCACAGCCGACCTCAAGCACTCGCCTCCACGACACATCGCCGGGATATTCACACACCATATCAAGCAGCCTCTGCGCAAGAGCAAGCTGCACCCCGGCATGTTCTTCATAGGTGCCAAGACTCGCTGCAAAGGAACTGGCAATCAGAGCCTTATCGGGAGCCGGAGCAGTTTGAGGCGGCTTTCGCGACATGCGTCATCCCTGTAAATTGAGCAGCTCTTCCCAGCGGGAAAAGCTGAAGAAAGGATAGTGGCCACCCTTCATTTCATGCACAGGTGTCCCCTGCCAGAAACGAAGTTGATTCGCCGTGGGCATAATGCGATCTTTTCGTGCAACGACTGCCAGATCATAGAAATTCTCCGCCTCATCCCGGCGGTGTGCCCAGTAAAAATCAAGCTCGTGACGCTGATCCTCCAGCTTCCGTACCGGTGCCTGCAGAAGAAAATCTTCCAGTATTTTCTGACTTCCGCACATTCTACGATAGAAGGCGAGGCGGTTTTGCTCATCAAATTGCTGCAAGGTACCATGAAAGAGCACTTCCGGGATACCGAAATCATCATCGACGGGTTTGAGTGTACCGTTGACGGCGATTTTTCGCTCATAGTCGATATTACCCATGAGTCGTGCCGCCATCCATACCCCCATCGACCAGCTGATGAGGCTGCGCCGGGCGTAGCGTTTAATGGCCGTTTCTACGTCCAAAGGCAATGTAAAGTCTGTGAAATCAGAGAGGATTAGCAGGTCACCAGCAAACGCGAGATGCTCGACCACCCGGGCATCCATTCCCCAGCCGTTACAGAAGACAAGCAGGTTCTGATGACCGTTTCGTCTCCACAGCGCCTTCATCGTCGAACCTCCTCCGCAATGAGACCGGGCAATGCCTGCAGATCCTCCCACTGCATCCCCGCAGTAAGAGAGATTCGAAAGCGGCTGGTTCCCACAGGCACAGTCGGCGGACGAACGGGGAAAAGAAGGAACCCCGCCTCCCGCATCCGCTCTGCAAGGCGTACCGTTTCGGCATCCTCACCGATAATCACCGGCACAATGCTGGTCTCACCATCAGTGTGCAGCCCCTGTTCGCGCAAATCATCGCGCAGCGCTGCCGCCAGCGACTGTAAATGTGCGCGCGGCCCATCCATTTGCATCATCTGTTCAAAGGCGAAGAGGTTCCAGCGAATAATCACCGGTGGCAGCGCGGTGGTGAAGATGAGTGAACGGGCACTGTTAACCAGCAGGTCGCGCAGTTGGCGGCTGCATACCACAAAACTGCCCATGGATGCGAGAGATTTACCAAAGACACCGACGAGGAAATCAATCTCACCTGCCAGCCCACATTCGACCGCCTTGCCAAGTCCGCTTTTGCCGAAAAGGCCAAAGGCGTGGGCTTCATCAAGATAGAGCTCACAATCAAATTCTTTTTTCAACCGGACCAGCTCGGCGATGTCGGCCACGTCGCCGTCCATACTGAAAACCGATTCGCTGACAATCACCACCCGCTCCGCCTCCCCTCGATATTTTTCAAGCAGGGAACGCAACTGAGCGTAGTCAAGATGGCGGTAGCGCTTCAACGTCGCCTGAGAGAGGCGTGTACCGTCGACGATGGAGGCATGATTCAATTTGTCTGAAAGGATGAGATCCTGTCTGCCGAAAAGCGCTGGCAGGATACCTATATTTATGTGGTACCCAGAGTTGAAGAGAAGTGCCGCCTCTGCCCCGTAACACTCCGCGAGGCGTGATTCAAGGCGGTGAGCCACTATGTTATCCCCAGAGAGCAGCCGGCTGGAGGTACTCCCGGGAGCAAAACTTTCCATGCGGCTGGTATCATCCATCTCCGCGTAAAAACGGGCCAGCATCTCATCATCCCCGCCGATACCGAGATAGTCGTTGGAGGAGAGGTTCAGAAGACTCTTCCCGTCCATCATTACCCGGGCCCCGGCACGACCGGCAAGGGGCCGAAAATCCCGAAGTCGCCCGAGCTCTGCCAGTTCACGCAGCACATCCGTACGCTCTTTCATCTTTTTCCCTCCAGCTCTACCACCTCACAGATGGCCCCGGTGAGAATCTTAAGCTCAGAATCAGTCATCACAAAAGGTGGCATAACATACACCAGCCGGCCAAAGGGACGCACCCACACCCCGCGGTCGACAAAGAGCTGCTGGCAGCGAGCCATATCTACCGGTCTTTCCATCTCCACCACTCCGATGGCCCCAAGTACGCGCACATCCTTCACCCCGACCATTTCGGCACAGGCCGCAAGGCCGGCACGCAACCCGCGTTCGACACGGTTGACATTGCCCCGCCAGTTCGTTTCCTGCAGCAGATCAATGGAGCGGCAGGCAACCGCGCAGGCGAGAGGATTTCCCATAAAGGTCGGCCCGTGCATAAAAACACCGGGGTTTTTCGGCCCTTCAAGGGAAACTCCATGCCCCACCTCCTCCGTGGCCAGTACCGCCGCCAACGACATGCAGCCGCCAGTTATCGCCTTGCCGACACACATGATATCGGGGGTGATCCCTGCATGTTCACAGGCAAAAAGCCGGCCGCTGCGGCCGAAGCCGGTAGCAATTTCATCGGCAATCAGCAGCACACCATAGTCATCACAAAGACTGCGCAGACGACGCAGATACAAGGGATGATAAAAACGCATCCCCCCCGCCCCCTGCACCACCGGTTCAAGAATCACCGCGCAAATGCTCTCCGCGTGTTGCTCAAGCAACTTCTGCATCGGGGCAATATCGCTTTCATTCCACTCCCCGTCAAAAGGGATCTGCGGGGCATCGGCAAAGAGATATTCCGGCAGGACACCTTTATATATTGAGTGCATGCCGGTTTCGGGATCGCAGACCGACATGGCGTGAAAGGTATCGCCGTGGTAACCGTTGCGAATAGTGAGAAAGCGATTTTTTCCGCGCTGCCCCTGTGCAAACCAGTATTGAATGGCCATCTTCATCGCCACTTCCACCGCCACGGAGCCGGAATCAGCGAGAAAAACCTTCTCCAGCCCCGCCGGAGTCATATCAACGAGGCGACGGCAGAGTTCAATGGCCGGTTTATTGGTAAGACCGCCAAACATCACATGGGAGAAGGAGTCAATCTGCTCCTTAAGTGCCCTGTTGAGCTCCGGATGGTTGTAACCATGGATAACAGCCCACCACGAGGCCATGCCATCAATGAGACTGCGACCGCCTTCGAGAGTGATGCGGCAGCCGCTCGCCCCCGTCACAAGAAAGACAGGCAGCGGATTGGTCAGTGAGGTGTAGGGATGCCAGATATGTTCACGATCGAAGTCAAGATACTGGTCAGGACGTTTCATAGAGAAATATTTCGGCAGAGTTTCAGAGTTGGGGGATGTCAGAACTCAGGGTATCCTTCAGGGTTCCTTGAAACAGCTTGTATTTCGTTCATATTCGAGGCACAGAAGGGAATTTCTTACAGCCATGGTTGATATCGGAGTATGGCGCTTCCCTCGACGTCTCGTTCCTCGCTTTGTCTGAGGATAATTTTTTACTGTAACGAAGAAGGCAGGCGAAAGACTGTTTTTTTAAGGGCTCCTTCAGTTAAAGACAAACCCGAGCCGTTCAAACATCGCCACATCCCCGATCAGTCCATTACCTGCAGTGGTCAGATAATTGCCAACAATGGCCCCTCCAGCCCCGCTCAGAAAGAGTTTTTCCTGTTCGTCGCCGAGGTGGTTCCGCCCGCCAGCAATACGAATCACCGCCTGCGGCAGAATAAGCCGAAACATGGCGACGGCAATCAACGCATCTTCCCGGGAGATGGGCTCCATCATTTCAAAAGGAGTTCCCTTGATTGGCATGAGGATATTGATCGGCACGGAATCCACCCCGATCTCCCTCAGCTCAAAGGCCAGCTCCAGCCGCTGGGCCAGACTCTCACCAAGACCGATGATCCCTCCGGAGCACAGGGACAGCCCCGCCTCCTTCGCGATTCCCAGCGTCTCCACTTTCTCTTCCCAGGTATGGGTCGTGCAAACCCTGGGGAAGTAGTCGCGACAGGCCTCAAGGTTGCAGTGATAGCGACTGACACCCATATCTTTAAGCAGGTGTGCCCGTTCAGGGGTGAGAAAACCCATAGATGCGCAGAGTGCGAGAGAGGTGTTCTCCGACAGGGTGTGACAAAGCGGAGCGAAGAGGGTCCGGAGATCCTCCGCACTCACATGGTGCCCGGCCGTGACGAGGGAAAACCGGCCCACATGGTGTGCTTCGTTTTCCCGGGCAAGAGCCAGCGTCTCTTCCTCTGTGACACACTTATAGCTTTCCACTTCCACGTCGTAGTGGGCGGATTGAGCACAAAACCGGCAGTTTTCGCTGCACTTGCCACTGCGGGCGTTGATGATGGAGCAGAGGTCAAAACGGTTGCCATGGAAGTGACTGCGCACCATATCGGCGACAGCAAGAAGGGAAGTGAAATTATCGGCATTTCCCTGGGCGGCAAGGGCAAGCTCAAGGGCTTCGTCGAACTCAAGACGACCGCCCTTCTCTATCATTGTTCGAGTCTGATCATACATGGCTGCTTCCTGTTTTTTTGTTCTGGAACATCGAATAATCACTCGTCATCTTCGTTACAGGCAAAAAATTATCCTCCGACAAAGCAAGGAAGAGACGTCGAGGTAAGCGCCATACTCCAGGTAAGCGCTATACTCCGTGATCAATAACACCGGTGATGAACGGTAAGCCGGTATACGTACCTTCAAGAAATTCTTTTCAGAAAAACAAAAAACTACTTTTCAGGGGACGAATATGCCTGAGCTAAAGTCCCTTCTGTGCCTCAAATATGAACGAAATACAAGCTGTTTCAATCTCCCCGTTCTGTAAAAGAGAGTTCACTCCCCTTCTCAAGCGGAAGAGGAGCGGGATCGGAGGTCAGTAAAGAGAAAGACTCAGATCTCCAGTTGCTCCACCACCTGCTCCAGCCCTTCCGGAGTGTCAAACTGCAGAGCGGTAACCTTCACACCGCGAGGTACAATCTTTTTCATCATCCCTTTCAGGACCGTTTTCGGTCCGATTTCGATAAAAGTATCGGTGCCCTCGGCAATCATGCGGGTGATAATTTCACACCAGCGAACCTTGGAGACTATTTGACGGGACATCATCTCTTTCATCCGTGCAGGGTCATACTCTTTCTGTGCAGAAACGTTGAAGTAAATCGGGACCAGCGGAATATTAAACTTGATATCACCCAGAAAGGCTTTGAAATCAGGAATGGAACCGGCAACAAGCGGACTGTGGTTGGCTACGGAAACTTTCAGTGGAATAATCTTCGCACCAGCCTCTAAAAGGCCTGCCTCAACACCATTCAGCCCTTCCATGGAGCCGGAAATAACCGTCTGCTGCGGGGTATTGTGGTTGGCAGCAACCACCACACCGTCCCCTTTATACTCACGCAACACCTCTTCCACTTTATCGATAGTGAGACCAAGCACTGCCTGCATCCCACCAGGATGGGCAGCACCTTCACGGCCCATCAGCTCACCGCGTTTTGTCACGAGACGCAGAGCATCATCGGCGGAGATAACTCCGGCGGCAAAAAGTGCAGAGTATTCTCCGAGGCTGTGTCCAGCGAAGGCGTTGAGCGCCACTTGTCCGCCGACAGCCTCCCGGAAAGCCTGCCAGCAGACAAGGTTGGCAACGGTGATTGCCGGCTGCACGATATCCGCTGGAATCAGAGCCTCCATTGGCCCCTCATCACTCAACCTGGCCAGCGGTTTGCCGAGCACCTTCTCGGCATTGTCCATGATGGAAGCACAGGCTGCGCTCTGGTCACGAAATTCTCTGGCCATACCGATTGACTGCGAACCCTGGCCCGGGAAAAGAATAGCAATTTTCATCTGTCGTCCTTTAGTTGTCCTCTCTGGGACCTGAATTGAAAAAAGATAACACCACAAGCAACACTGCTCCCACGCAGATAAAAGAATCTGCGAGGTTAAACGCCGGCCAGTGATAACTGCCGTGGTAGAAATCGAGGAAATCAGTCACCGCTCCGTAACGCAGCCGATCAATAACGTTACCGAGGGCCCCGCCGGCAACAAACCCAAGAGCAAGGGAGGTAAACACGCCCCCGCCGTTGTGTCGCAAAGAGCGGTTGTAGAAGGTAATTGCAACCACCGCGACAAGACTGATTGAAAGAAAAAACCAGTGCCGCCATGGAGCATCAACATCCGCAAGAAAGGAGAAGGCGGCACCGGTGTTGGTGACATAAACGAGGTTGAAGAGACCGGGGATAATCTCCCGCATCTCAAATTCTTTGAAATGATCAAGTATCCAGGCTTTGGAAAGCTGATCCAACACAAGAGCAAGAATTACTGAGAGATAATACCACACTTACAGTCCCAGCTCCTTGAGCACACCAGAACAGCGAACGCAGAGCTGCGGATGGTCGGGATTCTGTCCGACCTCTTCAGAACGAATCCAGCAACGTTCACATTTTTCACCCCTGGCCCGGCGAACTGCAACCGTGAACCCCGGAAATTCCTCACTCTCATACACCACATCACCCTCAGCAGCGGCAGTAAAAACACTCATTTTAGAGATAATGGATATATCCTTGAGGGTCTTCCATTCACGGGTGATAAATTCCCCTGTCTCCCCTTCCGCCCGAAGCAGAACCTCCGCCTCGAGGGAGTGGCCGATGACCTTCTCGCGCCGGGCTGTCTCCAGCGCCCTGGTGATATCGGAACGAACCTTGAGCAGCTTATCCCACCGTTCCATCATGGAGGGTTCCAGCACCATACCGTTCGCTTCGGGAAACTCAGTGAAGAAAATCGACTCTTCCAGTGGCGATTTTTCGTCACGCCCATAGAGACTATCCCATGCCTCGGAGGAAGTAAAGGCGAGAATCGGGCTGATGAGCCGCAACAGGCCGCTGATGATATCATACAGTACGGTCTGGGCAGAGCGACGTGTCTGCGAATCTGGGGCCTCAGTGTATAAACGATCCTTGAGGATATCGAGATAGAAAGAACTCATGGTGATACCGCAGAAGTAATTAACCTGCTGGTAGATTCCATGGAACTCAAATTTTTCGTAATCTTCCGTCACCAGCTTGCGGAGCTCTCCAAATTTGGCCAGCGCCCAGCGATCAATCTCCGGCATGTCCTCCGGAGCAACACGGTTGGCAGCGGGATCGAAATCATTGAGGTTGCTGAGGAAGTAGCGGATGGTGTTACGGATCTTACGATAGGAATCGGAGATTTGTTTAAGGATGATGTCACTCACCTTCACATCGCCGGTGTAATCCTCAGAGGCAACCCATAGACGAAGAATCTCCGCACCATATTTATCAACAACCTCCGCAGGTCCGATGACGTTGCCCACCGATTTCGACATCTTCTTGCCCTCACCATCCACCGTGTAGCCGTGGGTGAGAACACCTCTGTATGGCGCACACCCCCGATTGGCCACAGAACAGAGCAGAGAACTCTGGAACCAGCCCCGGTGCTGATCACTCCCCTCAAGGTAGAGATCGGCGGGGAACTGCAGATCCTCACGCTGCTCAAGAACAGCGGCAAAACTGGTGCCGGAATCGAACCAGACATCAAGGATATCTTTCTCTTTATCAAACTCGCTGGAACCACAGGGGCAGGTGTAACCTTCAGGCAGGAAGTCACCCACCTCGTGGGAATACCAGGCATCGGCACCCTCCTTCAAAAAGAGTGCATCCACCTTCTGCACAACCTCATCACTTTTTACAACCTCTCCGCATTTATGGCAGGTGATGACAGTGAGCGGCACACCCCAGCTCCGCTGACGGGAGAGGCACCAGTCCGGCCGGTTTTCCACCATGCTGTAGATACGGTTCTCCCCCCAGGAAGGGGTCCAGGAAGTCTTGCGAATCTCCTCAAGAGCCCTCTTGCGCAGATCATTTTTCTCCATGGAAATAAACCACTGCGGAGTCGCGCGATACATCACCGGCAGCTTGCAGCGCCAGCAGTGCGGATAGCTGTGGTTTAAAGGTGCGGTGAATACAAGAGACCCCTCGGCCTTCAAATCTTCGATGATCTTCTTGTTTACCTCGGGAACATGCTCCCCGGCGTAGCGTCCCGCCTCTTCGGTATACACACCTTCGGCGTCCACTGGAGAAAGGATTTCAAGGCCATAACGAAGGCCAGTCAGGTAGTCATCCGCGCCATGTCCGGGGGCGGTATGCACACACCCGGTACCGGCATCAGCGGTAACATAATTGGCAAGCACCAGCAGAGAGTCACGATCCATGAAGGGATGGCGGCAGTTACGTTTTTCAAATCCCGTAGAGGCAAAGGTTCCGACAATCTCCCAGGAATTCACGCCAATCTCAGCCATCATTTTTTCAACCAGGGCCTCGGCAATCACCCAGGTTTCATCCCCCACGCGCACAGCGGCGTAGGTAAAATCGGGATGCATGGCGACTGCAAGGTTGGCGGGCAGAGTCCAGGGAGTTGTGGTCCAGATAACAAAATATGTTTTATCCCCGGCGAGAGATGTATCAATATCAGAAAAGTCTTCGGCCGCCTGGAACTTGACATATATGGAGGGCGAAGTGTGATCGTGATATTCAACCTCAGCCTCAGCCAGCGCCGTTCCGCAGGTGGAGCACCAATAGACGGGTTTACGGTTGCGCACCACCGACCCGCTGAGCAGGAATTTGTTGAATTCGCGGGCAATGGCAGCTTCGTAGCTGTAATTGATCGTCAGATACGGGTTATCCCAGTCACCGAGAATCCCCAGCCGTTTGAATTGCTCCTTCTGCGTCTTAATCCATTTCCCGGCATATTTGCGGCAGGCAGAACGTTTGGAAAGGACAGGAATCGTCTTTTTCTTGTCCCCCAGTTCCTTATCCACATTAATTTCAATAGGCAGACCGTGGCAGTCCCAGCCTGGTACGTAGGGAGCATTAAAACCGGCCATCCGCCGTGAACGCAGGATAATATCTTTGAGGATCTTGTTGAAGGCGTGGCCCACGTGAATATTGCCGTTGGCATAGGGAGGACCGTCATGCAGAATAAAGAGAGGTTTACCTTCACCCTTTTTCAGCAGTTTTTGATACAGTTCACCTTTGTCCCACTGCTTGAGCACCTGCGGTTCTTTCTGTGCAAGATTTGCCTTCATCTTAAACCCGGTTCCGGGGAGATTGAGGGTGTCCCTGTAGTCCATATTATATCTCCTTACACGCTATTTGACGGCAACATGGGTGCCTGGTGAATGAAAAGGGATTTCAATCAGCTCAAGGATGCAGGAGAAAATTTACCGCAGAGAGCTGCATGAGACGTCCGGGAAAATTTTTTCGGCTGCAACGAAGAGACTGCAAGAAAGACCAGAATGTATACTACAATAAGAGTGAAACCACACAGGATACCACCTGAAGTGCAAGTTGCAAGACTTTATCTCGCCCCTCGTAACCACGATCGGACAGGGGGAAAGAGCTACTGAGATCACCTCTCTATTTTCACACAACTCCGGCAAATTAGGTCTATTTTATCTTTCACCCATACCAACGGAAAGATGTTCTGCAGCTGACTCGCCAGGAGACATTCAGCTGCAGAGCATCAAAGACGCAGGAACTAAAAAAGAGGAAGCTTCCCGGGCGGCGCATTGCACATACTTTTTAAGTGCAGAAGTTCGCTTTTTACCGCAACGCACGCAGTGCAGTGATGAATAATAAATATTTCCGGGGACGAGGTACAGGGAGAAAAAAACGGCGGTAAATGGGCAAAGACCAACCACCCCGTTTCCGACCAGATGGAACTCACCACCAAAAGCATCCTGCAGGCAGGACATCCTGTCCAGCTCTACGACACAGCGAATTCCAACGGTCACTCTACAGAGAACATTAACTAACCAGTTTTTCGTTCATCTTTTTTGTTAGAGTTAAATTTATCCTCGGAGGTAAGCGCCAGGATCCGATATCATTCACACCGGTGATAAACGGTAAGCCAGTATAAGGACCTTCACGAAATTCTTTTTAAAAACAGGAAAATAATTCCTAAGGCCCTAATCTGCTTCCGGTAAATTTTTTCCTGAACCTTGAGTATGAACGAAATACAAGCTGTTTCAAGGTACTCTTTAGTAACTTTGTGCTTGCGAGTATGTGAAAACCAGCCCACCTTCCGGTCGGTTTCGTAAAGATATTTCTCCACCCAGGCGCTGTGCAATTTCCTGGCTAATTGCCAGCCCCAATCCATTCCCTGGCTGAGTGTTACCCTGGCTTCGGTAAAATGGTTGAAAGACCTGTGTCAAATCTTCATCCGCTATACCATTGCCAGTATCTTCCACACAGAACACTGCCATGCCATTCATGATCAATAAACTGACATCAATCTTTCCATTGGCGGGTGTATAACGGATGGCATTATCAATCGCATTACGCACCAATTGTATCAGCTTCCCATCCTGATCAAGGACCTGCACATCTTCCAGCTTAAGTACACCAAGATCAACCTTTGCATTTTCCGCAAGTGGATGAAAATCAGCAATAACACGTAATACAATATCCTTAAAAGAGACAGGACTTTTCGGGTGCTGTTGATCACTCTGCAAGTGTGCCAGATCCAGTAATTGATTCAGGAGTGAACGCAAGCGTATTAATCCTTTCTGTAGTTGCCCCTGACGTTGCAGATGATCCTCTTCATTAAGATATTTTTCAACATTTTCGGCTTGTAATGAGAGTGCTGTAACAGGAGTACGAAGTTCGTGTGCTGCATCGGCAATAAAGCGCTGTTGTTTTTTTAGGGTTTTTCCAATTCTATTCAGTAAAGTGTTAATAGATATTACGAAAGGCACTATTTCCATGGGTAAGTCTTTCTGTGACAAAAGCTCTGGTTGTTGAGAATTCTGCTGATGTAACTGCTTTGACAGACGGTTCAACGGTTTGAATTGATTCTTTATCTGCCACTTAATGAGTAGCAGCATAATTACCATAAGAATGAGTAAAGGAATAAACACATTAAGGCCACTGGCTAATGCTAAATCATTACGAATTTCTGTTTGTTGAGCAACTACATAGCGCTTGCCTGTAGAGAGTTGAGTGACCAACAGGAGACGCCAGGATTCACCATCCAGCGTTAAAGTCTGTAACCCATCAACCAGCGGGGTGGGTAGCGACAAGGTATCAGAGCTACTGGACACCGGATTCACGGGCTGGATTAATATAGAGACATCATCACTCTCTTTATTCTCCAATTTGTTTATATTTCCAATTACATAGCCCTTGCGCACCAGCATGGCAATTTCGTGTAACAAGCTGTCCTGCAGCTCTTTGGCTTCCTCGAAAACGATAATAGAAGATACCACGCTGCCTGTAACTATTAATATGGAAGCTATAAGAATGATCCAGCGGGTCAATTCTCGTTGTATTGAGCGATTCGCTTTCATTTACTAACCATCCAGCCTAGTCCCCTGACATTTTTAATGGTGTCTTTGCCGAGTTTCTTACGCAGGCCATGAATAATAAATTCTATGGCATTACTGGTAACTTCTTCATTCCAGCCATAGATGCGTTCTTCAAGTTGTGCCCGGGAAAGGATGGAGCCAGGGCGTAACATTAATGCATGTAATAAAGCATATTCACGTGAAGATAAGTCATAGACTTTAGAATCACAGCTGACTTTGCGGGTGGCAGGATCCAAGGAGAGTATGTCATTGTCCATCAAGGGTGTGGCATTGCCATTCTTGCGACGAATTACTGCACGAATACGCGCCTGTAATTCATCAATGGAAAAGGGCTTTACCAGATAATCATCAGCGCCATAGTCCAACCCCTTAATGCGGTCTTCAACCGCATCTCGCGCGGTAATAATGATCACTGGTACCGAATATTTTCTTTGACGTAGAAGTCTAAGAACTTCAAATCCATCTTTTCCAGGCAACCCCAGATCAAGTAATAGCAAGGAATAGTCTTCAGTCTTAATGGCTGACAAGGCGGCATCTCCGTCCTGTACCCAGTCAATCGCCAATGCGGCATCTCGTAAGGCCTGTTCAACCGCGCGACCAATCAATGAATCATCTTCTACCAGTAATATTCGCATTGTTTAGTGTTTTATTTTGTCGGAGTCGCTCTTAATAACCGTATACTCTGCTTCAATTACACGATTACCATGTTCGTTAACATTTATAAAATCAGAATATTGCATATTGCTGTCACTATATTTTTGTGTTTTTCGTTTAACCAACCATAAACGAAAAGCTGTGAAGGGTAACAATCCTAACGAGATCATCACAATAAATAAAGATACAAAGAAGCTGGTAAAGACGACAAAAACAGTACTTATTACTAAGAGCAACATACTTCTTGAGGACATTGATTGAGATATTCTGCTATATGATTGATTAAAGCTTTTAAATTGAGAATATAATATGGTCATGTCTCGCCTCTTGATAGAAAAAAGAACACCCGACATTATTGGAGAATATGCCAGGTGTTTTTTATTCATTAACCTGTGCAGGTCATTTACGGATAAGAAAATAATTAATCCTTGTCTTCCTTATCGTTTTCTTTGTTACCTTTTTCATTGTTGTCATCTTCATGGTCATACTTGTCAGCAGCTTGCTTCAATACTTTTCCAGAAGTTGCATCGATTTCAAGATCAAAGGCTTGTTGATTTTTATCAATCATTTCCACTTCCCAGACTGCAGTGCCATCATCTGTGCTGAATTCAGCTTTGGCAGGTGTACCCGCTACTGCTTGTTGAGCGATACCGATAGCCTGTTCAAGTGTAACTGAGGAAGTTGTTACCGCCAACGCATCGTTAGTTGATGAATTTTTTGCCTGTGCAACCATGGCTGCACCCGTCAACGTTAATCCACTGATAACAGCAGCAGCAATAAATTTGTTTAATTTTTTCATGATGTGTCTCCAAATATATTTAAGTTTGTTTACAGCAGCCAATCTGCTGATGTTTAAATACTATAGAGACAAACTTAGCTACAACTTAGAGGGTAAAGAAAACTTTTTTATTTTTGTAAGGGTACGTCTTTTTTGAATGGCAGCGGGATTGGCACAATAATTGAGAAAGGAGACCGGGTCAAGAATGAAGCCGGTATGGGGGAGAGAGAAGCTTTTCATTATCGCGGCACCATCTTTTCCCAAATCAACAACACGGGCTTTTGTTTTGCCGATTTTAAAGATATCGTTGTCCCGGCCAGAGCAGGAAGCAGCAACACAGGTGTAACCACTTCCACGGTTCGAGGTATGTAAATCAGATTTATATAATGATGAACAGTCATTCTGCTGAGCGTGCCAACCCAAAGCAGCTCGGAATTTTCAAGAAGAACATCAGCGGACCAGAGTCGCAAGGCCCAAAAATCTTTTTTTCCCCCCGGCAGGGTGTGAATCAAGAGCAGTGTTTCATTGCGACCGTCATGAACCTGTGGCAATACCGGCAGATCTTCTACATCTGGATTTGCCATCAGCCAACGCAAACTCGAGGCCGGAGTCAACGGCAGAGGTTGCTGCCAACCTGACTGTTGCAACAGAGCCTGAAGATCTGAGAGTCTTCCTGCATACTGCAAGTTCATAACCTGTTCTTCTTCCCCGCCCAGATCAAGACGATGGGCAGGTAACTGCTGCCAGCCATGTTCAAGCCAGTTCCCGGTGGTCATCTGCATGGTCGTATTTTGCTGTTGATAGCGGAGCCGGTTATCGGTAAAGCCGGTTGCCCAGTGGATAAAGGCTGCCAGTATAAATACGATAAGAGAAAATCGAAACAGCCCCCGGCTTTTGCATGGTTGTTTTCCATGCAGATAAATCAAGGCTATGATAATGAGCCAGGCCGTGCCCAGGCTGAACCCGCCAACAACATCGGAGAGCCAGTGGGCACCAAGGTACAACCGGGAAAAGCCGACACCAAGGGTTAAAAACAGGGCCAGGGCAAAGGGGATCCAACGTTTTTTCGCGACCATCTCGCGGCTGCAGAACAGTGCAAGAGAACCAAAGATAACCAAAGACATCGTGGCATGGCTGGAGGGAAAGGCCCAATGGGCAGCGCCGCCATACATATCCACCGGACGAGGAATCCTTGTGACTTGTTTAACTATTGTGACCAGTAGAAAGCCGATAACCGTGGTGCCCGTTAGAAACAAAGCGCTGTAACGATCTTTTCTAAACAGCAGCCAGAACAAGCCTGCCAGGACAACAGGGACGGTTACCGCCGCATCACCCAACATGGTCATGCCAACCATTAGATTGTCGCCCCAGGGGGTTCGGAATCCCTGCAACAGGTGGTAGAGGGACTTGCTCGATTGCACCAGAGGGTCACCGGTCATGACATCTTCAGTGACACCAAGAAAGAGCCAGCTGGCAGCAATAAAAATGAATGTCAGCAGAATAAGCGGCCTGAACAGTGAGTTGTCTTTATGAAAAAAACCACCCAGCCATCGCTGCAGGATCCGAGAATGGCTGATCCAACTGATAATCCATCTTTTCCATGTCGGCCAACAGGTAAACAGCAAGAGAACGCCTCTGCGAAAAACACTGAAAATAAACCAGCCAGACAGCATGAGAAATACCAGCAGGACAGCCAGACGACCAGCAACTTCACCGGCCAGAGTCAGGGATGCACCAAAGGCCATTCCCGGCAGCAGGTAGGCCGGTGCCCATCCAAAGGCGGAGAGGACATTGTATACGGTAAAACGTGCCTGCCCCATCCCCAGCATACCCGCAACAATAGGGATAACGGGGCGGATTGGTCCTATAAAACGGCCCAGGAAAATTGACTTGCCTCCATGACGATGGAAAAACTTTTCCCCCCGGACAAGCATTTCTGGATAACGGGCAAACAGGCTGAAAGAACGAATACGTTCTTTAAAACGATGGCCCAGCCAGAAACTGATTCCATCGGCAAGAACTGCACCACAGATTGCCCATGCCATAGTCGGCCAGAATGAAAGAGCACCGGCAGCTATCAGGGCTCCTGCGGTCAGCATCAGGGCGGCACCTGGCATGATAAGGCCAACAAAGGCCAGCGATTCTGCAAAAGAGATGAAAAAAATCGCAAACCCGGCCAGGTTGGGATGACTGGTAATCCAGCTGGTCAGGGTGATGAAAAATTCGTGCATCAGGATTTATATGTTAAGTTGGCGATTGGTAAGCTGTTGCTGGACATACTCATTTCGAAAATGGACCAACAAAAAACGCTTTAATTTGCCACTGGCATGAAACACAAAGCGAGAATTATGCCCCCTCCCTTACTCTTGTTACCATTAGATTTTTTTTTGAGAAGATTGATATGAAATGATTTTTCTGGTGACAAGGGCTTCAGCCCGGTCGATCAGTTGTATTCCCCACGCATATAGCGGCGTCAGAGGTTTACGTAAACAGCTCATGACACCGACGCTGAACAGTGCGACAGCAAATGATCCCATAATATCAAAAGGAAAATGAAGACCTGCATAGACTCGTCCCCAGGCCCCTGCCAGCGCAATAATGGTCAAAAAAGCCCCCTTACTGCGCCACCCTGATCGGAAGGCAAGGGCAAGGGCAGCACCAAAAAGAAGGGTGGCATGATCGCTGGGAAAAGAGGTTTCCGGCCCGTGCGATATAAGTGGTTTACATAAATCCATCATATAGGGACGGGGGTGAAAATAAAAAACTGTAATAAACTGATTGCAGAGAAGGCCTAAAATCACAACTGCCGCACCCTCTAACAGTACCATTTTCCCGTTATGATTGGTCGTGAACCAGTACACAGCCATGCAGACGACAAGGAGATACGGGGTACGCTCAGCCGCAATGATGGAAAGAGAATCCAGAACAGGTTGGTTTCCCGCCCCTGCATGAAACCAGGTAAAAAGTTCTATGTTCAATGTGTTCTCCATTTTTGATTAACAATGCTCCTTTATTAAAAGTAATGATAGCCTGTTACTTGCGAATTATATCTGAATACTCATGCAAGGGAGTTTCACGCTTGCCGTAATCTTCCGATATTCTCATGTCATAAATTGATAGCTGCTTTCCGACAAACCTTTGGGCTTTTATCGACACTCTGCCTGGCTCAGAAAGAAAGGTCCCAGGGAAACGAACTGCTGTAATCTGTAAAGCAAACAAAAAAACGGTTTTACTCACCACATCAATGGGGCATTTGATTGTCATATTTTTATTAGATCTTATTTTATTCCCCCCCCCCCTGTGTCCCTAGTGCTACAATCAAAACTGATAAAAGAGACTTATTGAAAGGGAGGTCGTCAGCATCAGCTCTACTCCGTAGTGTTTATTGTAATAATATTGATTGTAAATCTCGAATACCGGAATAACTGGAGAACTGCTGGAAAAAGGGGCTTCACCCTCTTTATATCCATAGGCAAGACCAAGGCGATAACCAATTGTCGTGTCCCAGTTGTTACTGATATTTGTAGAGAAAAAGTTTCTTGCCAGTCCCGCAGTCCACGTTTGGTTGTAAAACGAGTTTTCAAAGGTAGCTGCAAAAAAATCGTTGTATTGGATTCCGACGAGCTTCTGATTCCAGTTTCGAATTTTTCGGCTTTTTGAATTAAAATGTAAGGTTGCCATCCCCAGGAAAAACTGATCTGCAGTCGATTCACCTTTAAGAAAGGTGAGCACTGAGGAATCTTTAGCGGTGTTGTCAAGGGACGCTTCGGCGTTAACATTTTTAATAATGATGAACAACATCGTCCAGGCCACCAGAGAACATGCTAACAGGATAAACTTAAAATGATTTATCACGAATACAGCCTTTTTTTTGATCAAGTGTTTTTTTGAGTTTTATATCAACGAACAAACCAACTGTCACCATCCTGACGCTCCAATTTTAAAGTTTTTCCGGGTTATATCCAGACAGTAAACGATAATAGAAGTGGCCACTGTCTTTCCCACGCTTCTTTATCTCAATTTCATGAATTTCTGTAAAACTTCTGCAATAATTTTTGAAATATTCTGGTCCAATCCGTTTTTTATCTCTGGAAACAATAAGAAGATCTCTGCCTTTTTCTAAATCAGGCTGATTCCAGTAACTATACATGAGGTCCTGGTATCCAAAAAGATGATAGCCAGTGGTATCGTTTATATCAGAAATTTCGTGATTCTTTTGATTTATTTTGGAACGGTAAAAAGCCAATCCACTAGCAATTCTATATTTATCCATACCAACAACCAGAGGCCTTCTCCCTTTTTGTACTGTTATCATATTGATTTCATTATCAATTTTCTGGGCCAAGTCATCCCAGCCCGATAAAAAAACGGTCTTATTAAAAGGAATCCCAGGTAAACCCAGTGACAAATAATGGAAAATCAAGCCGTATGTGAAAACAAGAGTTACAAGAGTCCATGGCCAGAATTTAACAACCAATCGCTGCACCTTCCCCCTTCTACTAGCCATGCTGGAGGCCATAAAAGGCACAAGTGACAGCCACAATGGTCCTGTCCAGTTCAGTTTTATTTCCCTGGTGAGGCTGAACAAAACAAAAATAGAGAGTGGAGTTAAAGCCATTGTCAGACAAAAAATGTATATTCTTTGTTTTTTAATCCAAGCAGACATATGAGACATATCTATTGATTGTCGTGGGCGCATTGCGGATACTGCAGCCAAAGCTCCAGTTGGGGTAAGCAGAACGAGAATACTAAGAAACAAAATGTGGGTGGAAAATTCTGCTTGTGCCTGGATTCTTCCCTGGCTCTGAAATAAAAATGATGCCCAGTTATTTTCGTAATTCCAAAAGAGCACTGGTGAAAAAATCACTACTGCAATAACGGCACACAGGTACGGTTGTGGTCGGAAAAGCCATCTTCTGGCTGAAGGATCGATAACCATAAACAGGAAGATCGCAGGACAAAGAAAAAGCATCGTATATTTGGAGGAAAATCCGATACCAAGGCAGATTCCAGCCCCAATCCAACTCCGAGTAGATCCAGGGACAAGAGCGCAATAAAAAAAATAGAGAGCTCCCGACCAACAAGCAACCAAAGGGGCGTCGGGAGTCATCAGCATAGAGCTGCCCAAAAAAATGGGGAGAGTCGCCATCAACACCAACGACCTGAATGCAGTTTCCCTGTTAAAAATTTTTTTGGTTAGTTGATAGGAAAAAAAAGCCGAGACAAACCAAACAAGAAAAGCCCCGATTCGTACACCGATTTCGTTTTGACCGAAAAACATGGTACCGATTTTAATGAGCAAAGCGACAACAGGTGGATGGTCAAGATAGCCCGATGCAAGATGCTGTGAATAGTTCCAATAATATGCTTCTTCCTGAGTGAGATCAATATTTCCAAGGTAGAGTACACGAAGCAGAATTGTATAAAAAATGAGTAGTGACCCAAATTTTTTCCAATTATTCAACTGAGGGAAAATGGTATCGACGCGATCAAAAACGATTACGGTTATCCAAATACAAAAGCTCGTTGCAATAAGAGCAGCAGGAAGCATGATGTGTGTTTCTCCAGAAAAAACAGGCAATCCCAACAGCCCTCCACGGAGAAACAGACCTGCCAGAACGACAGAGAGAAAACGGATATAATTTTTCGTGATAGCATGTGGTTGTTTCTGCCATCCTGATAACAGAGAGAGCAGGTAACAAAAATGTATCGCTGCCAACAGACTCAACATATGGCTCGACGCCATTGCCCAGCCACGCCCTGTAAGAAAGGAGAAGAGAGTGTAGTCCAGCAACCCCGCAAGAAGACCTAAAATATAAAGCATTGGGATCACCCTTGAGGGCGTACAATTGATAGTCTGCATAATTGATATAAATACTCTTTTAAAACATGAAAATTCATTTTTGAGTACCCGTTAAACCGATCTTTAAAGGATATTGGTACTTCGAGAATTCTTAAGGAACCTTTTGACCTGGCAATAATCTCTAAACCAATTTTGAAACCTTCCATATTTTCATCGAGATTCCTGAGGTACTGGCGGTCTACTGAAAAAAAACCTGAAAGAGGATCTCGAGTCGAGGTGAGTATTTGAGCAGGTATTGACGCAAGTCTAGATCCCAGGCGACGTACAGCAGGCCAGTCAGGTGTGTTTCCCCCCTTAACATATCGGCTGCCGATGACCATATCATGGGTCCCGTCTAGAAGTGGACCAATCAAACTGGGAATCATTTCCGGAGGATGGCTCAAGTCAGCATCCATAACAATTATATAATCGTGGGATGCTTCTCGTGCACCAACGATAACAGCACTCGCCAGACCACGAACAGAATCGCGACAGATGAGGCGAACGTCCAATTTTCCACGATAATTTTTTACACGCTCCCTTGTTCCATCGGTAGATCCATCATCAATAATGAGAATTTCAGGATTCATGCCAAACGGTTGCATAATGCAGGAAATATGTCGTAGTAACAAAATAATGTTATCTGCTTCATCTATAGTCGGAATAATGATGGAAAAATTTCTTATACTCGGTTTACATTTAAATTTAGTGCTATACTTTTTCATTCAAATCCTCTTTATGAGTCAAAAAAAATGATTCTCTTTTTTTAGATATTAACCCTGCGGGAATTGAAGCCTAAATTTACAAGTTTTAGTAACCTGTTTTCCTGAGGTTTGCCTTAATCAGAGTTGATCTGATTACCCATCGAATTACGAACATTCTAAAAATTCTCCGTACTAATTCTCCGTACTATCATTGTCTATTACGAGTTTACTTTGAAAATAAAACCCGCACGTGGCATTAGAAAGTTTCACTTCGTCAATATCCCGTTGATCAATTGGAAACGCTTTACATGCCCGGGGACGACACCTGCCATAAACAATGCATTCGTTTTTCTTCGCCAACATGGGACAAGTAAACAGCAGGTTACAGCAAAAACCGCATTGGCTGCACGCCCCCTTGCGAGTTGCGAGTTGTTGTTGCATATATTCTTTTCGGAAATGCACCAGAACAAACCTCCGTAATTTTCCCCATGCATGTAGCATAAACATGGAATTTCGAAACAGGGGGCAATCAGGGTTGCAGTCCCCCAAAAGTTATAGTCTCTTATGGGAGAAAGGATTTTAGCCATTGCCTGATTGTAAAAAGTCATAATTACACTATGTTGATTCATCTCTTTCACTATTATTGTTTATTGAAAAGCAACTTCCTTCTTGCCACAGTCAGATAAAAAACCAGTGGGAGAATGATGGAGAGAAACACCACACTTGTACTTGTTGCTCTGATACCCCGTCCACCATCACTCCCTGGCTGCGAAAGGTAATCTCCTATCGAGGCCCCCAAAGGACGCGTCAGTATAGAGGCAATCCAGAACGAGGCAATAAGCGTTTACTTTAAAGACAAGGTGAGCGACAGTAACTACCCGGCGGTATTGAAGTTTAAAATTACAAATTCTAAGGAGTTTTTAGTGACTTGTTATCGGGAAGTTAGTATTAACAAAAATTGATCTAATTGCCTGCCGTGTTAAGAGTAAAGTAATTGCAATTATAGAAAATATCTTTTTCATTGTGATATTCCTTTTCAAAGTTTATTCTGCAATTATTCGCAGTTTCTGTACTATAGCAATCAATACTTAGGGGAGAATTAGCTGAAAAAAATTTGACCCTGAATTCTTCCATCCTTCCCAGGAAGAGAGCCAGAAGATCTACGAGAGACAGAGGAGAGAGAGCAGATACCAGTAGAATGGTCGCTTATGGGCAAAATCCGGTACCATTCGTCCGGCAGTCTGGCTAAAAAGTATTAATCCGGCGGATAATTAGATCAACTCGATTTAATGCTAAAAGCCTGATAACAGGTAGATAAAGAGTTGTGAATTTAGTATTCAATACCCGCCGGGTTAATATCACCTTTTCACACTCGCCCCCCGGCCCGTACTGCTAGATTGCCCAACACCTGCAATGAGAGCAAAGAGAGGATGTGTGAACGCGGACAGATATACAACAAAATCATCGAGCCTTTGGCGAGTATTCCAAGGCCTGTTATGGCAACACTGAGCCCAATCCAGGGTGATATTGATTTGCTTTTTTTGGCCTGCAGGATGGAGATGAGCCCAAAAGAATAAAAGGGGCCGTCTGTCTAACCTCTTTTATTCTGTCCTAATCTGTCAAACAAAGCGTTTTTTTAAAAAAATGGCTTGTATTAAATAATAATACAAGCCATTTTTACTCATTTTCTGTTCGAATCTCTTTGGGTTAGAATTTATCTTTTTTAGTATGGAAAAGATAACTTGCTGATTGATAGTATGAGATGAGATCCTTCAACTCATCCTGATTTATCGAAGATGGTGTTTGCTGCAGGCCATTGACGTTAAAAGACTCTGAGCGATTCGTCGGCATTTCAACCGTTAAAATATCATCATGCAACATCCCAATTTGCTGATAAGTTCCTATAAATGCTCGACCACTTTTATTCAACAAAATATCTTTTCCAAAAAACTTTGACACATAACTTGTATTTAACAAACCCATGAGTGTTGGAGCAAAATCAATCTGCGATGACAGAGTACTGATTTCCCCGGGTTGCAAAATCCCCGGCGCGTATATAATCAGTGGAATGTGATAATTCGCCACTGGAAGTACCGTTTTTCCGGCACTTGAAGCACAATGATCTCCAACAACTACAAATATAGTATTCTCAAACCACGGGTGTTTACGCGCTTCACGGAAAAATTTGCCAATGGCATAATCCGTATATTTTACCGCCCCGCTTCTTCCGCTGTGCGAAGGAATGTCAATCTTCCCATCAGGATACGTGTATGGGCGATGGTTTGATGTTGTCATCAAAAAATTGTAAAAGGGCTTTCCTTTTTTCCATGCATCATCAGATACCTGCATGGCTTTTGCATAAAGGTCTTCGTCACAAACCCCCCAGGCATTTTCGAAAGTAACTTCCTTTTGAGTAAAATCTTTGCGATCAAATGTTTTGTATCCGTTATTACCAAAAAAATAATTCATATTATCAAAATATCCCTCTCCGGAATAGATAAAAGAAGAAAGATATCCTTTACTTCCCAAGACACTTCCAAGAGAAAACAAACCTTCATTATTCGGTCTCTTAACAATTGAAGACCCTGGAGTCGGAGGTAAAGAGAGAGTCAACGCCTCCATTCCACGAACAGTTCGTGTTCCCGTAGCAAAGAAATGAGTGAAAAAGAGAGACTTTTTAACGATATTATCAAGGTTCGGTGTTATATTTTCATTATTTCCAAAGCGGGTAAAGAAAGAGGCACTCAGACTTTCAACTGTGATCAGCATAATGTTGTATTTTTTTTCTTCTCCGCTGTATTTTATCTGACGGCGAATATCAAATGGATCATTACTGATATAAAAACTGTTCGGAGTTTTTAGAGATCTGCGCAAATTGGCAAAGGCTGCTTTATCTGAGATAGAGAGATAAAATTTCTTATAATCGAGTTCATTATTACGAAATGCAGAAAACAGCTGATATATTCCATTATGTGCCAATTCGTTTGCGTACGTTGTATCCTTTATCTCAAGAGTATCTTGATCTATCGCATAAAAAGAAAGTAGAGGCACCAGCAACAGAAAACAGCTGACTGCCAGCCTGGTTTTGAAACGAGTTATGCTGACAACAGTATTTTTGAGATGCTTACGTACTCCCAGGAAGAGAAGAAAAGATACAAACAATATTCCAGAAATAATCAGAGGCATATTATATGATTCATTGATATTTGAGATCACTTCATGGGTATAGACAAGATAATCAACTGCAATAAAATTATATCGTATCCCAAATTCTTCCCAGAAAAGACCCTCTCCAATACAGGAAAAAACGAGAATTCCTACTGAAACAATAAAAAAGAGATTAAATATCCAAAAAATTATTTTGTTTCTGTAAACGACATTGGGAACAAAGAAAAGATATAGAATTAAAGGAATAACAAAATAAGACAGCGTGACAAAATCATAAAATAGACCATACGTATATATTTGAAAGATACACAGGATATCAGGATCAACATTTGAGAAATCCGCAACAAGAAGAACTGTCCTCGTGATAAAAGCGAGAAGAAGAAAAATAAAGCCGAAAACAACAACAGTTCCATAACGGGAATACATTATTTTTTTTACGTTCATCAGGTCACCTTGAAATAATACAAATAAATATGTAATAAATGAATATAGAAATTGCCTTTATCTGGAGAGTTACGCGTCACATGAGATTGTTGAGAGAACACTGGATACTGATTTCACTTGAAGAGTGCAGATACCTTAACAGGAGAGTGTCACGAGAATATGTCACATTGCAATGCAAATGTATCAATATGTGTCAAAGAGTCCCGCTGACATGTTTTGACACATTAATTTCCTGTTATATCTTGTTAAAAAGAGATATAAAGGGATTCAAGACATTGAAAGAGAGGGGAAAAAGGTAAAAATGGAGAAAGGAGCCAGGAGACAGGAGACAGTAAAAAGCAGGGCAATAAAACCCGATGACATCTGTTGTGGGATAAGACTGTTTCAAGGTATCCCCATGAAAGACGGAACAACAAAAGAATTTTTTGGCCATCCAGTTTTTGTTTTTCCGCCTTTTGCTTTTCCCTGTCTCCCGTCTTCTTTCTCCCGCTTTCGCTTTCCTTCGTGTTCCTTCGCGTTCTTCGCGGTGAAAAAAAATGTCTTCCCGTCTTTCCTGTTTAATTCCGATGAACTTTTTGTTCTTAAATATTTTTTTTGACATAAAAACCTTATCTTTCAAGGGAAATACAGTACAGAGTGCATATTATGAATACAAATCCACATATACTTGTTGTTGATGATCACAAAAGCATTCGTGAGCCACTGGCAGAATATCTCCAAAAAAATAATTATCGTGTCAGTATGGCCGCAAATGGTGAGGAATTAAATAAATTTTTACAGAGCTCCGAAATAGATTTGATAGTTCTCGATATCTTAATGCCTGGCGAAGGAGGGTTGGACATTTGTCGGCGCATCAGGGAAACAAAAGACATTCCTGTTATTCTCTTAACAGCGTTAGTTGATGATACAGATGTTATTGTAGGACTGGAAATGGGCGCAGATGATTATGTGACAAAGCCATTCAACCCGAGGGAGCTGCTGGCGAGGATAAAAAATGTTTTGCGTAGAACAAACAGTTTACCAAGACAATTTTCTAAAATTGAATCTGGTTATATCAGTTTTGCAGACTGGACTCTTAATGTTGATCGCCGAGTATTAAAAAAGGGAATCAATGGAGATGAAATTTCTCTCAGCACCGTTGAATTTAAATTATTAATGACGTTTCTCAAACACCCAAAAGTTGTTCTTTCACGGGATCAACTTCTGGATATGACAAGCAACAGGGAGAGCGATTTTTTTGATCGTTCAATTGATAATCAGGTAAGTCGCCTGCGAAAAAAAATTGAAAATGACCCCAAAAGACCAGAATTCATAAAAACAATCTGGGGTGGCGGTTATATGCTGACAGTGGATACTGTACAAACATGAAAAAAATTCCAGAAACCATGGCGGGACAGCTCATTTTACTGATTGTTGCCACAATATTTTTTTCTCAGATAATAATTCTTTTTTTTATTCTATCCGAAAAAAAAGGAAATTTTGGAGAACAGGAAGAACAGGCTTATCTGAATAATCTTGTTTCAACATATAAAATAATTTTATCCCTTTCAGGGAAAACAAGAGAGCAGGCTATTTATCTCTCCAGCAATCCTGATATCTCTTTTTCCATTTCCAGTGCTCCTGTCAGCAAGAGAGAAATTTTCGGAAAAAATAATTTCGCAAGGGTTCTCAAAAGAGAGATTAAAACGGGCCCTGTATATATTCTAGAGAAACCTGTAACTCTTTCCACCATGCTCTCTTTCTGGTTTTCCGACAGAATGGATGAGTGTTTCGATTCAGGAGATCTCGAACGGTTACCTCAACGCTGCCCTTCTACTGCACTTTCCCTTCCCCTGAACAGCACAGAATGGTTAAATGTAAAGCTGGTTCAAGAACCCGGCGAAGCTCTGGTTCTGTTTCCTGTGATACTCTCCGCCCTGCTTGCCCTGGCAGGAATATCCATTGTGGTTGTCTTTGCTGTAAAACGCATCACGTCCCCCTTGTCCACCCTCTCACAGGCGGCAGAACGGCTTGGCCGGGGAGAAACAGTTGAACCTCTCAGAATACGGGGACCGCGGGAACTCTCATCCACCATAGAAGCGTTTAACGTCATGCAGCACCGATTGACACGATTTGTGCAGGACAGAACAAAGATGCTGGCCTCTATCAGTCATGATCTCCGCACCCCGCTCACCTCCCTTCGCCTCAGGGTGGAATTTATAGAAGATAAAGATCTCAGGGATAAAATGACAGCAACCCTTGAAGAAATGCAGAACATGGTGGCAAGCTGCCTTCTTTTTTCAAGTCAGGATGCTGTAAAAGAAAAGAACAACAGTTTCGATATTGTTCTTGCCCTGCAGGAACTTACAGATGAATTTTCAGGAGTTTCCTTCACATCCGGGGTCCCTGATTACAAATACAGTGGACGTAGAATATCGATTAAACGTGCCTTTCGTAATATTCTGGAAAATGGAATAAACTACGGTTTTGCAGTGCAGATGAGTTTTAAGGATTGCCAGGATCACCTTATGATCACAATACAGGACCAGGGACCGGGAATACCAGAAGAGAAGAAAGAGGAGATATTTGAGCCTTTCGTTCGTCTTGGAAAAGAACGCAATACAGAATCAGGGAATGTTGGTCTGGGAATGTCTATTGCGCGAACTATTATTCATCACCATGGTGGAAACATTATCGTCAGCAACACGAATCCCGGTCTGGAAGTAACTATTACTCTGCCTGTAAACCAGGGGGTTTGAATATGTACGGTATCTTCTTGACAGTAACTCACTTTTCACCAGGGCGGAGTCTTGAGTCTACCCCCGACGATTATTTTAAGATTGAATTTATCCGCATTTTTTATTCAGATCTCTCAGTCGAGCAGCCCGAAAAGGGACCTCCACCAGAGGCAGCTCTACTTGCCTGAACAGGTACAACCGCTTCCGGTTTGAGGCCCCAAATGGTTTAAAATTTATTTCCATACCACCGGATATGAAACAACCACAAAAAGCGGTATCTCCTTGTAATATATTCTGAAATTGTTTGCAAAGAGGTGCCTAAAAATATTTGTGAAAGTAATGATTTATTACCAAAACAGGAAAAGCTGGTGTTGGAGATCTCTTGATGTGATAATCTAAAAAATATAACTAACACGATAAAGCAATATAGAGTCATTCTCTGGTTATTTTACAAATTGTTAAGGTCTTTTGATGATAAGAAGTAATACTAATAAATACGTCAGCTCGTTTAACACGAAACGATGTCTAAAGGAGGACCGCCAGGATTGCAAAAAATGAACTCCAGAGAACAGGCCTCCCGCGTATTGGAACGCTGATTTCATGTACATACAAAAAAACATCATATTGGAGAAACCAAAATGTCTGAATCTATACCCGAACGACTTGAAAAAGAGCTTAAAAAGCTCTTAGGAGAGGCAGTCCCTGCTCGCGCCGCCTATGACCTTCACGCAGCGATAGAACTGGCTGGACTTTTGGAAAAAAAAGGCTTTGCCTTTCAATTGAGAGACCTCTGCGCCAGAAGCAAGACCGATACGTATTGGTGTGCAACTTTTTGCAAGGATGGCGAAGAATTTTCAGCTGAAGATGCAGGATCATCAGTGGCGATCTGCACAGCAGCCTTCGCTGCGCTGAGCAATCAGTAGGCGCAAAATCTGAGAATACTTCAGGGAACCCTTGAATCATCTTGTATTTCGTTCATATTCAAGGAACAGGAGGAAATTTACCGCAGGTGCTTATACCGACTTACCATTCATCCCCGGGATAACTGATATCGGAGTCCAGCGCTTACCTCGACGTCTCGTTCCTCGCTTTGTCGGAGGATAAATTTTTGACTGTAACGAAGAAGATGGGCGAAAGACGGGTTATTCAAGGCACTCTTATGTGAAGATATTCTGGAATGATCTCTGGTTGCCAAAGTAAACCTGTTGAGCAAAAAAAACAGGAATACCCTTGCCAGCAATCATTATTTAATGTTAGCTCATACTATAAGTTATGTTCACCCAAGTTGTGAAAAAACTGGAGGTCTTGACTATGAGCGCAAACACTCTCCAACCTGCTTCCCTGATTACTTCCCTGATGCATCCGGACCAATTCGATCCACCCCCCGAGAAATGTACATTGATAGAGACCCATATTTCCTGGGTGATACTTGCCGGATCTTTTGTTTATAAAATTAAAAAGGCGATCGATCTCGGATTCCTCGATTTTTCTACTCTTGAAAAGCGACATTTTTTTTGCGAAGAGGAACTTCGCCTCAACAAAAGACTGGCACCCGAAATTTATCTCTCAGTTGTGCCCATTACCGGCTCGGTTGAACAGCCGAGATGGGCAGGTGAGGGAGAGCCGATTGAGTATGCTGTCAAGATGCGAGCCTTCCCGCAGGAGGCACAACTCGACCGTGCGCTGGCCATTGGCGGTATACAACCCCGGCAGATTGATGTCCTGGCACAGGTTATAGCGGATTTTCATGCTCTGGCTGAAGTTGCAGAGGTGAAGAACAGGTATGGCGATCCTGATGTAATTTTCCAGCCCATTGAAGAAAATTTCAGGCAGATACGTGAGCACGTTACAGATACAAACATTTTACAAAAAATTACAGAGCTGGAGCAATGGGTAGAAACAGAATTCCATCGTCTGCATCCTATTTTTTGCCAGCGTAAAATCGATGGTTTTATCCGTGAATGTCATGGTGATTTGCATCTGCAAAATATTGCCTGGGAGGATGATGCACCCATTGTCTTTGATTGTATTGAGTTCAGTCCGACTTTACGCTGGATCGATGTGATAAGTGATGTCGCGTTCCTGCTGATGGATCTGCAGGACAGAAAGCAACCGGAACTGGCGCAGCGTTTTCTCAACAACTATTTAGAGCATACCGGGGATTATGCTGGAGTAAGCGTACTGCGCTTTTATCAGGTCTATCGGGCACTGGTTCGGGCCAAGATTAATGTTATCCGCACCCATCAGCCGGGAATTAAGCAGGTGGAAAAGGAAACAGCCAAACGGGATTTTTCTGGCTATCTGCAACTGGCCCGTGGTTATATCCAGCCGGTACGGCCACAGCTCATTATTACCCGGGGGATGTCCGCTTCGGGCAAGAGCACGGTGAGCAAAACCCTTGTGGAACAACTGTGCGCCCTGCGTATTCGTTCAGATGTTGAACGCAAGCGACTCTTTGCTTGTCGACCGGAAGATGATGCAAAGGCCGCTGTGGGCAAAGGAATGTACACCTCCGAGGCCACAGAAAGAACCTACAGAAAATTGGCAGCGCTGACAGAGAGCGTGCTCAGCGCCGGATATTCTGTACTTGTCGATGCGGTGTTTCTACGCCCCCATGAACGGCAGCAATTTGAGAAACTGGCCAGGGCAAAAGAAACACCTTTTGTCATTTTAGAGTTTACCGCAAGCCCCGAGACCTTGCGTCAGCGCATTGTACAGAGAACAAACGATGTTTCAGATGCCGATTTGAGGGTATTGGAGATGCAGATGGTCAAATGGCAACCACTGCAGAGTGAAGAGGTTGCCTGCAGCATAACTGTTAATACAGATAGTCGGGTTGATCCCAAAGCGCTTGCGGCACAGATAGAGGCCAAAAGTCTATTTCAGGAATGAGCAGAGTAAAAATTTGTATTCTGTGAAATCCTGCATCGTGCTCTTCTCTTTCCACAGAGCGTGGCTGTTACAGCAGACAAGGCCAATCGCGGAAAAAAGAGGAAAGTTGGAGTTAATCATTCCCCAAAAAAGGAGCCATTTTTTATGCAACTCGATGAAGGAAAACTTCCTGACTGTGGAGAGAGAAAATTTGTCGACCTTTCACCAAACGAACAAAAAACGTTTGTTGCAGAACATTTCTCTTATAAAAAGGGGAGCTGGTTTGATAAACAGGGAGAATTTGCTGGAGCCTCTACAACAGAGGTTATTGCCGCACTGATTGACTACGAACACGCTGCCATTAATGCTATTGGTGACTGCATGGCTGGTTTCTGCACCATACAACCGAAGTTTTCTCAATTTGTTCGTAAAAACAGAGAATAAATCCAGTGCATAATAATATCTTAAAAATAATAAGAAAATTCATCGTACCCTTTACAAATCGGAGACAACAGGGGCGAACAGTGGCAACGAACCTTTTTATTGTTAAAGGAAGCGGGGAAATACCAGTTTTTTTGCTTTTAGAAACTTATTTTCACCCCAAAAGACTCCTCTAAGGCCAAATAATAGCTTTTTTAACTTAAATGGCTGCAATTCAGACTGAGAGCTTGGTTTGCCCCCCCCGATAGGTGTTAACCTTATAAAAAGTTTTTAAGAGAAATTATAATGAAACAAAAAGACGCTTTTAAAATTTTAAAACAAGAATGCAATGTTTTACTAACGGGTGCAGCTGGTAGCGGTAAAACATTTTTGATAGAAAAATTTGCTGGCTGGGCAAAGGGAAATAATAAAAGGGTCGCCATTACGGCTACAACAGGAATTGCAGCAACCAACATAAACGGGAAAACTATCCATAACTATTGCAATCTTGGTATAAGCAACAAAACCGATTTACTAGACAATGAAAATGTCTTAAACCTTGCCATTCGCATGAAATCATCATATAAAAGTGCCATAAAAAACACTGATATTTTAATAATTGACGAAATTAGTATGTTACATGATTACCAGCTGAATGCAGCAGATAAAATCATTCGCACAGTTAGAAACAACAACGCACCATTTGGTGGATTACAAGTCATATTATGCGGAGACTTCTTTCAACTACCCCCAATAACACAGAATAATGAACAGGCTAATTTCATCATACAAGCTCAATCATATGTAAATGGAAAATTTAAAGTATGTTATTTAGAAGAATTTTGGAGACAAAATAAAGATGATAATCTCATAAAAATCTTAAATGCAATCCGCTCCAATAAATTAACTAGTGAATATTCCATATTAAAAAACAAATGTTTAAATACTAAATTACCATCAGAAAAAATAACTAAACTGTATTGCACAAATATTGATGTTGATGAAGAAAACAAACATCATTTAGAAAAACTATTTACAAAAAGCATATTTTACCACTGGGAGGAAAGTGGACAACCAAGAGAATTAAATATACTCAAAGGAAATTGTAAGAATAAAGTCGCAGAGAATTTAGAATTAAAAATTGGCGCAATTGTCATGTTCGTAAAGAATAACTTACAAAGAGGTTACTATAATGGTAGCATTGGCGAAGTTATTTCATTCGACGACAATAATTTCCCAAACATAAGATTAAATGACGGTCATATACTAAAAAGTATTAAACAAGACGATTTTTATCGAGAGGACCCCGTTGGAAATCGTTTAGCAACAATAAAACAAATTCCTTTAAAATTAGCTTGGGCAATAACTATCCATAAAAGTCAGGGGATGACATTGGACAAAGTATCAATTGACTTAGGCAATACTTTTACATCAGGACAAGGGTATGTTGCACTATCGAGAGCTAGAAGCATTGAACATATTTCTCTTATTGGGATAAGTCAGCAAGCTTTGACAGTTAGTCAGCAAGCACTAAATATTGAAAATGAATTACAGAAAGAATCAAAAGAAACGTTAAAGGAATTAATAAATGAAAAACCAGACATAAGCAAACAAATACTATCATCAGAGTTAATAACTTTTATTACGACACAAGGGATAAACCATTTTCTGTATGAATTAATAAAAAATGCCAACAATCATGTTACTCTCATAACACCTTACGCCAAACTTAATATAAGATTAAAAGAGTTGTTAAAAAATAAAAAAGAACAAGGAGTTGCAATAATTTTTGTTTGCAGAATAAATTCATTAAGTGATAATGAAAAAACAATATTATTAGAATGCTCCACGCAAATAAAGAACAAAGATAACCTGCATGCAAAATGCTATATAAGCGAAAATGAAGCCATCATTAGCAGTTTAAATCTTTATGAATACAGTCAAGTTAATAATGAAGAAATGGGTATTTTAGTAAAAAAGAATCACACCATGTATAAAGATATTTTAGAAGATGCAATAAGAATTATCAATAATTCCTATCCAGTGATAATACAACAACCCAACCAGTCTCTTAACAATATAAAAGAAATAAAAATTATAAAAGTAACAGTTGTTAGTGGTTCAAATTTTCCCCCAAATAATTGGAAAAGAGATATGCAAAAAATAGAAACAAATAAAGGAGATTATATTGATAATATCCCAAAATACAAAGGATTTGATTGGAAATTAAAAGTAGGGGAAAATATTACTGATTTTACCATTAACAACTCTTGTGGTTATAATTGGTTAAATAAAAACTACTAAAACAAAAAAAAGGACATAAGCGCATCTTGAAGAACCAGTATTTCGTCCTTTTTCTTCGTTATAGTCAAAAATTTATCCTTTGACAAAGCGAGGAACGAGACGTCGAGATATCAAACACATACCTGCGGTAAATTTACTCCTGTGCCTCGGATATTAATGGCATACAAGATTATTCAAGGTGCCCATAAGTGCTTGAAATCACCTATCGAAAGAGGAACGGCCATCACTGACTGCTAAACGTGTGATAAAGGCTGAATTCAAGTAATAAGTGCAACACCTTTGCCGGTGAAGACTTCCAGAGGTGAGATCCCTTATTACATGCAACAAAACGATCTGGCAGGGGAAAGGTTCAAGGGGAGCCCATAAGCCAGTCCCGTCTGCTCTCCCGGCGATTTTTTCAAGATTGAATGTTATCCGCACTTTTTGTTCATTCCTCTCAACCAGGCCGCAGCCCTGGAAGCACCCTCCACCCTCAATCACGACACAGCTCTGATGAGGCATGAACCGTCAGGCTCTTTTGCGCACTTCTCCTCCTGTAATGCCGAATCAGATTTACTCTCGTGTACCACGTATTCACTCTCGCTTCCTCCCCCCTGCTCTTCCGATAAAATCCTTAAAGCCTGTGCTTATCTGCGATGCCGATTCTCCCCTCCCCTCTGCCAAAGTGACGCCTGCACAAAAAACTGCTTTTATACCCCCAGCCGTTCAAACAAAAAAAGCCGCCGTCAACAACATGTTGACGGCGGCAAAAAGAACTCACTGCAAAGTATCAGCTCTTAGAGGCCAAGTACCTTTTTCGCATTTGTGTACATTACTTTTTCCAAAGTTTCTGCAGACCAGGGCAATTCTTTGTAGATCTTCAATGCAGTCTCCTGCTCAACAAAGGGGTGCGCAGAAGCAAAGAGGATCTGATCCGGGATAATGGTTTCAGCCGCTTTAATGTAGATGTCGGACTGCGGAGAAAGTTCGAACTCAGAAAATTCAAGATACACGTTGGCGTTACGCTGAGTAACAAAAACCGCCTCATTCACCCAGGGGTATCCGCCATGGCTGATAATGATTTTCAGTTCCGGGAAGTCCCGGGCAACAAAGTCAATATAACGCGGAGCAACATGATCCATTACCGCACCATCAACGAGAGTCGCCGGACCGGTGGTGAAAATTATCGGAATCTCCAGCTCACAGCACTTGGAGTAAATGGGATAATATTTGGCGTCATTGGGATAGAGATGGGAGAGATATGGATCTACTGCAGCACCCTTCATGCCTTTCTGCTCTACAGCTTCAGTCAATTCACGGACAGCATCCATCCCTTTATGGGGATCAAGACCATAGAAACCAATAAATTTTTCGGGAAAGGCTTTGACAAAGGCAACCACGCTTTTGTTATTTGCGGGAACATCATAGGTCTTTTCGCAGTCGCGGCCGGTGATAACTGCAACCTCAACCCCACGTTTGTCAAGATCCTTAACGATATCTTCAAGCGACTGTTTGGGGCGTTTGCTAAAATCAATAGCCTTGCAGAGACCGGCGAACATGGAGCTGTTGGCGATACCATCAACAACCTCGGGGGTGTTCGGGCGAAAACGAAAATCGATGCACTTCATTGAAAGACTCCTTCGTAAAAGAGATGATTACGCAGGCAGAAAAGACCTCGCCTGCAGGGAAATGATGAATCATCAATCAGCAAGATATGTGCCTGTTATAAATCTTGCTTCGACACAGGCGACATCCCACCCTTTTACACAAATATTTTTTATTCATTGCTTTGAGGGGATACATCACAAGCTGCCGACACCACGGCAGGGGCAATTTTGCACCACTGTTGCGTAATTGCAACATATGCGTTACATGTTACTATTATTCTGTAATAATTAATATCCGTCAGCCGCTACAGTCCACAAGAGACAAGGCATTTTTGCAACATAAAGGGTTATACCCTCTATGTACTTAATAATAAGAACTTTTATCATCTACCTGCCATTCCTTTCTGCTCCTCTTTTTTATCAATCTACCTCTATCCAAACTCGATTAATACACTCACCAAAACAGATAGATACATTACGAATTTGCAACATATACAAATGAAATGAATTCTCATTCAGTAAAAAAGAGCACAATATTAAAGAGATTTTCTTAACTGGCATTGCAATTGCTTTTTCTGTCCCAAGTGATTACGTCGGCATCTTTTGGGGACCGTCGC